>CAMYVQ010000059.1 GCA_947302435.1 uncultured Prevotella sp.
AAGGAAAATATTTGGAAGATGCAGTAAACTGGTGTCGTGAGCATGGGGTGGAGTTCTACGCCGTGAACCGCGATTATCCAGAGGAAACTGTGAAAAACAATCAATTCTTCAGTCGCAAGATTAAAGCGGACGTTTGGATTGATGACCGAAACCTTGGAGGATTACCCGACTGGGGTACCATCTACAGGATGATTTCACGCCACAAGAGTTGGCATGACCTCATGATTGAGGAAGTACAAAGTGCCACACTCACCCCGTATGAAGAGATTCATCCGAAGAAAAAACCTTGGTGGAGATTTTAGAGAGGAAATTATTAGGAAGAAAAAAAAGGCTGCGCAATCATCATGATGCACAGCCTTTTAATTTCTCAGCTTAATCTTCAATCGAAAGATTTACTTCACTTTAGCAACGATAGCCTTGAAAGCTTCGGGATTGTTAAGAGCCAGGTCGGCGAGCACCTTACGGTTGATCTCAATACCAGCCTTGGTCAGAGCACCCATCAGTTTCGAGTAACTCATACCCTCCATGCGAGCGGCAGCGTTAATACGCTGAATCCACAAGGCGCGGAAGTTGCGTTTCTTATTACGACGATCACGATAGGCGTAGGTCAGACCCTTCTCCCATGTGTTCTTTGCTACTGTCCAGACATTCTTGCGGGCTCCAAAGTAACCGCGTGTAAGTTTCAGAATTCTCTTACGTTTTGCTCTTGATGCAACGTGATTTACTGATCTTGGCATAATTTTTTTACTTTAAATGTTAGACAATAGGTTAATTAACGGAGACACAACAGGTCGCGAACCTGCTTCATGTTGCTGTTGTCAACGATGGTGTAGCCCACCAAGTTGCGCTTCTGCTTCTTGGTCTTCTTGGTCAGAATGTGGCTGTGGTAAGCGTGATGTCTCTTAACCTTACCTGTACCGGTGAAAGCGAATCTTTTCTTCGCGCCGGAATTTGTCTTTACTTTTGGCATTGTTTTGTTTGTTTAAAATGTTATTAAATAACGGTGGCAACGCATATACCGGGCGCAGCGCACCTTGTCTTTTCATACTTAATTTTCCTCCTCAGCGGTCTCCGTCAGCTTCTTCAATGCATCAGCACTAATCTTTGCATTTGCAAACAAGCCTCCATTTGCAGGCGTTTCCGTATCGATTTCGACATTAGGCCGCTGAACTTTTACCGTTTCCTTCATCTCCGACTCATTAGCCTCACGGTCGCGAGCCTGCTGGCTCTTCTTGGCCACACCTGCTTTCTTTGGTGCGAGATAGAGGAACATCTTCTTTCCTTCGAGCGAAGGCATCGACTCGACCTTACCGTACTCCTCCAAATCGTTGGCAAAACGAAGCAGAAGCACCTCGCCCTGTTCCTTAAAGAGGATGGAACGTCCACGGAAGAACACGTATGCACGCACTTTGTTACCCTCTTCGAGGAATTCCTTGGCATGCTTCAGTTTGAACTGATAGTCGTGCTCATCGGTCTGAGGTCCGAAACGTATTTCCTTCACCTCTACCTTCACCTGCTTTGCCTTCATTTCCTTGGCACGCTTTTTCTGCTGATAGAGGAACTTCGAATAGTCGATGAGTCGACAAACAGGAGGGTTAGCATTCGGTGAAATCTCCACAAGGTCAACACCTTGCTGGCGAGCCATATCCAAAGCTTGTTTTGTAGGCATTACCGATGATCCGCTTTCACCTACGATGCGGACTTCACGCACGCGAATTTGATCATTTACGCGATACTGATTCTGTTTTTTGTCGGGTTTCATTAACTATTTTAAGAAAATCGGCTGCAAAGTTACGATATTTCAGGCAATTAGCAAAAACTTTGGCCAATTATTTTCATATAATTTATATTTATTTTCACTCAAAACTCAAATCAATGGGGCAAGACTCGTCACTTGAATCGAATGTCGGGGTTTTCTGTCCTATTTGGCTTCTATAAATCCATCCATGATTGCCGTCGGTGCAGCATTGTGGTCGAAAGCTCCCAACTTATATCCTCCGGGGAGGCACTGCGGTTCCCAATAGAACACTCCTCGACAATGACCGTCGGTCTCGTTTCGAGCCTCATGGATGACCCGAGCCAGTTGCCGACGGCCTTCCTCCATTTTCTCTGGATGCTGTTCATCCACCTCGTAGCCCGTCTCCACAATCATCACGTCGCACTTATATTTACTGCTCACATACTTGATGTTGGCGATACAATCGGTAATGATTCCGTCGGCATTCAGTTCGGGATGGTCTTCCATTGCCCAATAAGGATAGAGCGACATGCCCACCATATCGAACTTGCCACCATATTTCAATACTATATCAAGATTCCAGTCATAAATCGAACGATTGTGTCCCCGATCCAAATGAACGATGACAATGGCTTTGGGAAAGACCTCCTTCACGGCATCATAGCCTGCACGGATGAAACCAGCATACTGTTCAGGATTCTTCTCGATATGTCCCATCGGCCAAAGCATACCATTAGTGGTCTCGTTACCAACCTGTACCCATCGAGGCTCTATGCCGTTCTCCTTCAAAAGTGTCAGCACCTCCACCGTATGGCTGCGCACATCTTGTTTCATCTCCTCAAACGAATGGCCTTCCCAAGCTTTCGGAATGGGTTGCTTGCCTGGGTCGGCCCAAGAGTCACTATAGTGGAAGTCCACCATCAAGTCCATACCCAAAGCTTTCACACGCTTGGCAACGGCCAGCAGTTCGTACTTGTCGTTCAAGCCTCCACGCGGATTCACCCAGACACGCATACGGATAGCAGACATCTGGTAATCGTTTTTCAGCAGTTCTATACACTCTCGTTCATTCCCATTTCTATCGTGGAACTTCACGCCCCGTTTCTCCTGTCCCACAAGGAAGCCCACATCGGCACCCTTCACGAAGTCGTCTTCGACCTGCTGTGCGAAAGACCATACGGGGAAAAGAGAGAAAAAGAAAAACAGCAGTTTTTTCATAACAGATCATCTAATTTAGTAAATGTGTAAATAGTATTTTGAATCCAATGAAAAGTAGGATGATGCCACCCAACAGTTCGGGTTTCAATCTGCGGCGAATGCCACGGCCAAAGCGGATGCCCAACAGGAAGCCTGCGATACTCATAACCAACGAGCCCAAGCCAATTGCCACCAGAGGGAAAGTCAGTTGCCCTACCCGTTCATATCCCATCACAGCTAACGAGATACCCACGGCCAGCGCGTCGATGCTGGTTGCCACGGCCTGCACAAGCTGGGTCTTCAGGTTTCGCGGATTGAAATGATGATCTTCTTCGGGACGACCCGACTCAAGAATCATCCCAATGCCAAGATACACCAACAGGCCGAAGGCTATCCAATGGTCGTATGCCTCGATATACTTCTGGAAACCGTTTGTCGCAAGCCATCCCAACAGCGGCATGGCCGCCTGAAACAACCCAAAGAGAAAAGCGGTCTGGAGCATCACGTTCCAGACCTTTTTCTTCAGCAGCACGCCACTCACGATCGACACCGTGAAGCAATCCATGGCCAGTGCCACCGATAAAAACAGGATGTCAAAAAGATCCATCAATAAATCAACATGGTCAACAGATAGCACACAACCGTGCTCACAGACACGCAAATCAATCCGGGCATCATAAACGAGTGGTTAAGCAAATACTTGCCAATGACGGTCGTACCCGAACGGTCGAAGTTGACCGTTGCAATATCCGAGGGATAGTTGGGGATGAAGAAGTAGCCGTAGACCGATGGCAGCACACCTAACAGCACCCAGCCGTCGATACCGAGCGTATAGGCCAGTGGCAACATGGCCACGACGACAGCGCCCTGCGAGTTAATGAGCACTGAGACGAGGAAGAACGCGATGGCAATTGTCCACGGATAGGCAGTGACGAGGTCGGTGAGCATCAGCTGCATTTCCTTCATATAAGAACCGAAATAGGTGTCGGCCAGCCATGCAATGCCATAAATGGCAACAACGGCCACCATGCCGCTCTGCCACACAGCTCCGGCAACAGCAGCCTTGGGCTTTGCCTTACAGAAGATAATCATGAAGGCGGCAGCCGAAATCATCACAATCTGAATGACGAGGTTCATGGCCAGCGGCTTCTTCACCATCTCGGTCACGCCTTCTACAACCAAACCGGCCTTCACCAACTGTTTGGTTGTCTGGGTGACACCTTCGGAAATGGTAATCGACTCGGGACCGCCTTTTACTGCCTGAATCGTGTCGTAAGTGGGGAGGGCATTGCCACCGAACATCTGTATCAAAGAGAAGGTGACAATGACGGCAAGGGCACCAAGGAAAATAAACACGGCACGCTTGGCCTCGGGCGAGATTTCCTTGTCGAGAGTCGTGGAGGTGCTGCCGTAGATATACTGATACTGCACGGGATCCTGCAACTTCTTGAGGAACACGGGATCCTTGTCAAGGTCAAGACCGCGATGATAGGAAGCGGCGGCAGCGGCCATCAAGCCACAAAGACATGCTGGTATCGTAACCAAGATGATTTCAATGTTGTTCACGTGGAACCCGTTCGCAGCCGAAATCGACGAGAAAGCGACTACGGCAGCGGCAATGGGCGAACAGGTGATGCCCACCTGCGAGGCGATAGAGGCCACACCACAGGGACGTTCGGGACGAATGCCCTTCTTCAAGCTGATGTCGCAGATGATGGGCATCAAGGTATAGACCACATGTCCCGTACCGACAAACACCGTGAGGAAGAAGGTGCAAAGCGGAGCCAAGAACGTGATATGGTCAGGATGCTTGCGCAACATGCGTTCCGCAATCTGAATCATCCAGTCCATGCCGCCCGACGCCTGCAAAATGCCTGCACAGGTAACAGCAGCAATGATGATGTAGATAACATCAGTGGGAGGGGTTCCCGGCTTGAGGCCGAATCCGAAGACGAGAAGAGCCAATCCGATGCCAGAAATAGCACCCAAGGCAAGGCTACCATAACGGGAGCCTACATAAAGAGCCAGCAATACGATGCACAGCTGCAAAATCATGAGAAACATAGTACTTTGCTTTTAGTTATTGGTTATTTGACGACAAAGATAATCATTTTTCTGAAAAGAAAAACAAACGAAGGCTCTTTTTTCAGAAAAAAAACGCAAAGGGCCGATATCCGGTCGGACATCAGCCCTGAAAAGCATCCAAACACCCTAAAAGGGGGACGTTGTTTAGAAATTCTTGGTTTGCTCCTTCACTTCGGCGTTCACCTTGTCGATGAACTCCTGAACGGTCATCGTGGCCTGTTCGCCACCGCCCTGCTGGCGCATGGAGACGAGGCCCTCGGCCTCTTCCTTCTCACCTACAATCACCATGTAGGGGATGCGCTTCAGCTCGTTGTCGCGAATCTTGCGGCCCAGCTTCTCGTTGCGCAGGTCGATGGTGGCGCGTACGCCTTGCAGGTCGAACTGCTTGGCCACCTTCTTGGCATAGTCGTTGTACTTCTCCGACAGCGGCAGGATGGCCACCTGGTCGGGCGTGAGCCACAGGGGGAAGTGACCGCTGGTGTGCTCGATGAGCACGGCAGTGAAACGCTCCATCGAACCGAAGGGAGCACGGTGAATCATCACGGGAGTCTTCTTCATGTTGTCCTCGTCGGTGTACTCCAACTGGAAACGCTTCGGCAGGTTGTAGTCCACCTGAATGGTACCCAACTGCCAGCGGCGGCCGATGGCATCCTTAATCATGAAGTCGAGCTTCGGGCCATAGAAAGCGGCCTCGCCGTATTCCACTTTTGCAGGCAGACCCTTCTCCTGACAGGCCTCCACGATGGCTTTCTCAGCCAGTGCCCAGTCCTCGTCAGTGCCCACATACTTGTCGTGGTCGTTGGGGTCGCGCAACGAAATCTGAGCCTCAAAGTCAAAGCCGAAGGCCGACAGCACGATATTGATGATATCCATCACATTGAGGAACTCCTGCTTCACCTGATCGGGACGGCAGAAGATATGGGCATCATCCTGGGTAAAGCTGCGCACACGAGTAAAACCGTGCAGCTCGCCGCTCTGCTCGTAGCGGTAGACGGTGCCGAACTCTGCGATGCGCAGGGGCAAATCACGATAGGAACGGGGCTTCCAAGCGAAGATTTCGCAGTGGTGAGGACAGTTCATCGGCTTCAGCATGTACACCTCGCCCTCCTCGGGAGTGGTGATGGGCTGGAACGAATCCTTTCCATAGTGATCCCAGTGGCCGGAGGTGATATAGAGATTCTTCGAACCGATGTGCGGAGTGATGACCTCCTGATAGCCGAAACGCTTCTGCACTTTGCGCAGGTGGTCCTGTAGGCGGATACGCAGTTCGGTACCCTTCGGCAACCAGATGGGAAGTCCCTTGCCCACTTTGTCGGAGAACATGAACAGCTCCATCTCCTTGCCAATCTTGCGGTGGTCGCGCTTCTTGGCTTCCTCCAGCATCACGAGATACTCGTCGAGCATCTTCTTCTTGGGGAAGGTAATGCCATACAAGCGCTGCATCTGCTCACGGGTGGCATCGCCACGCCAGAAGGCACCGGCCACCGAAGTCAGCTTGATGGCCTTGATCTCGCCCGTGTCGACCAAGTGCGGGCCACGGCAGAGGTCGGTGAATGCGCCCTGTGTATAAGTGGTGATGGTGCCGTCCTCCAAGTCCTGTTCAATGTGCTCGCACTTGTAGGTCTGACCGTCGGCGGCAAATTCCTTCAGCGCCTGTGCCTTGGCCACCTCTTTGCGAACCACGGGCTCCTTCTTCGAGGCCAGTTCCTTCATCTTCTGTTCAATCTTCGCGAAGTCGCTCTCCTTGATGCTCTCGCCATTGGGTAGCAGCACGTCATAGAAGAATCCACTCTCCACAGCAGGACCGAAACCGAACTGAATGCCAGGATACAACTCCTTCAGCGCTTCAGCCAGCAGGTGGGCAGAGGTGTGCCAGAAGGTATGCTTGCCCTGCTCATCGTCCCACTTGTAGAGTTCAATCTTTGCGTCCTCATTGATCGGACGGTTCAGTTCCACGGTCTCGCCGTTCACGCCGCAGGCCAGTACGCTGCGTGCCAGAGCCGGCGAAATGCTCTCGGCAATCTCAAGTCCCGTCACGCCCTGCTCATACGAGCGAACAGATCCGTCGGGAAAAGTAATTTGAATCATATTGACAATATATGTTTAAGTTTAAGCGGTGCAAAGGTACAAAATAATTCGTTTTATAAACATAACAATTCCTCTTTTTCTTCCATTTGAATGAAATTTCATAATCAAATATGCTCACATGTCAAGTTTTTTCCGTAATTTTGCCATAAACAGCAAACTTTTCAACAAATTGTCATTTTTTAGAGAAAAAATTTGGCAGTTAGATATTTTTTGCCTACTTTTGCCACGATAATTCAATTAATAACTCAAAATTCAAAACTTTATTGCCTATCGACAGGAAATTTACTTCATAACAAAAACAATTAATAATATGAAGCAATTCGAAGGAGTGACCGACGAGCAGTTGGCACTACTCTATGTAGGAGGAGACAATAAAGCGTTCGACGAGTTATTAAGCCGCACGCAGTCGAAATTGTTCACTTACATTATGTTCGTGGTTCGCGATCATGATATTGCCGACGACATCTTCCAAGAGACGTTCGTCAAGGTCATCACGAAGCTGCAGCACGGGCAGTACACCGATTCGGGCAAGTTCCAGTTCTGGCTGACCCGCATCGCCCACAACGTGATTATGGACTGGTACAGGGCACAGAAGAACGAACACATCGTGGAGCCGAACACAGAGAACGACCTGAACGCCATTCGCACCGGTGATATCCTGGACACCTACCGTGAGACGGAGTTAGTGAACGAACAGGTGCTGCTCGACGTGAAGAAGATGATGAACGCCCTGCCCGCCCCTCAGCGCGAAGTGGTCTACATGCGCTTCTACCAGCAGCTTTCGTTCAAGGATATAGCCGAGATGACGGGTGTCAGCATCAACACCTCATTGGGTCGCATGCGCTATGCACTTATCAACTTGCGCCGCATGGCCAAGGAGCACGACATTGAGCTGGTGCTGCAAGGCTGATTCACAACAAGCGTAGCGCGTGGATGGTCTCTTCGGGTGTGGGGCTTTTGAAGACGTAGCTTCCTGATACGAGCACGTCGACCCCAGCCTCTACCAGACGCGGAGCCGTCTCTCTCTGCACGCCGCCATCGACCTCAATCAGTGCCTTGCTGCCGCTTTCAGCAATCAGTTGGTGCAGCTGACGTGTCTTCTTGATTGTGTTCTCAATGAACTTCTGTCCGCCGAAGCCCGGATTCACACTCATCAGCAGCACCATATCCACATCCTCGATAATATCTTCGAGCATGCTGACGGGCGTAGCCGGATTCAGCGTGACGCCTGCCTTCATGCCGGCATCGTGAATCTCCTGTATGGTGCGGTGCAGATGGGTACATGCCTCGAAATGCACGTTCATCATCATGGCTCCCAATTTGGCAGTCTGTTTGATGTAGCGTTCAGGCCCCACAATCATGTAATGCACATCCAACGGCTTCTTGCACACCGATGCGACGGCCTCCAAAACGGGGAATCCGAAAGAGATATTGGGCACAAACGAACCGTCCATCACATCGCAGTGCAGCCAGTCGGCCTCGCTACGGTTGATCATGTCGATCTCGCGGTCAAGATGGAGGAAGTCGGCAGCGAGCAGCGAAGGTGAAATAATTGCCATAGCTATCGTTTTTTATATTTAGTTCAAACAATACGAACGACCGTTCACCACACGGTAGGTATAGGCCAGTTCCTTGATAAATTTCAGCACCTTCTCGCTCGGGGTAGTTTCTTCGTGAGTAAATATCTGCATAGGCATCGTCATTTTGAAATTGTTTACTTCTGTATTTTAGAAAACGCAGATGTCTGCCAGATTATTATGTCGAAATGAAGAATTAATTTCGTATAATGCCCCACCTACCCTCCCCTTCGTCGGTCACCTGATGGTGATCCACACCGCCTCGCCGCGCGCCTTCGCCTCTACGATGCGGTCTTTCAGCCGTTTCAGCCAGCGGGCCGAGTTCAGCACCTGCCCCACTTTCCGGTTCTCGCCCACGAGGATGCAGCCCTCGGTGTCCTTCGCCGTGTTGCCGGCATGGATGCGGATGCCCTGAAACAGGGGCACGCCGAGCAGAATGGGGAGCCACGCCGTGACGGAGGGCGAAAGATGGTGCCCGAAGGGAAAAACAGACCTGTGGATAGAGGAAGAAACCGGAGGGGAATCCCCCCAAAAACGTTAAATACAATAATCTGCAACAATAATTTCAAAAAAAGTATTAATTTTGCCAGCAAATCATCAAGACAAAATAATACGAGGGGGCTGAAAGCCGCTCGACATTTTTATTAATCACTTTTTAAAAGCAAAGACAATGAAAAAGCAAATCATGACACTGGCTGCATCGGCAGCTATCGCAATGTTCACACTGAGCAGTTGTGTAACCGTCAACTCGGGTGCCGCCCTGGCTGAGAAGGCTCCCGTCGGTCCGAAAGTGGGCGAGGCAAAGAGTAGCATCATCCTGGGTTTCTGGTCGTCGAAGGGTGAGCAGAACAACATCAAGGAGGCTGCTGCCAATGGCGGTATCACGAAGGTATCACAGGTGGAGTATGTGGACAAGAGCATTCTGCTCGGACTCTTCATCCAACATACCACTCGCGTTTACGGTGAGTGATAGTGAAAGGAAGAATCATCGTTGGCTGTCTGCTGTTTTCCATGAATGCAGTAGGACAGGGACAGGACTCCAAAGGGACTGTCGATAACTTCACGAACCTGATTCATCAGGTGCAGCACTACTTGGACTCTGCCGCCCGTGCGAAGGTGGATGCGCACTATATCGAAGTGCCCCAAAAGCCTTGGAGGGTCATTCTGCGCGAGAAAGAGAACGTGGTCGATGTGGATTATGACAACTCGTACCAATTTCCCGGCACAGATGAGTCGATGGACTGGCGGATGTGCATCGAGCCGCCTGTAGCATCGTCGGTAGGCTTCTGGGTGGGCTATCGGGGAACGGGTATTTCGTTCTCAAAGTCGCTCACCAAGAATGCCGGACGCTATTTCTCCATCAGCAGCACAGGAGCGAAGTATGGCTTCAACTTCCGTCTGAGGCGGTTCAACACGAAGGCCGTCACGGTCAGTTCCATAGACTACAAGGCTGGGGAGGTGATTGGAGAGGAGAAAAGCGAACAAGAAACGGAAGCCCCGATATGGATACGTTCTACTTATTTGAACGGGTACTATGTGTTCAACGGCCGCCGCTATTCACAGGCAGCCGCCTACAACCAGTCCGTCATCCAGCGCCGCTCGGCAGGCTCGTTCCTGGCCGGCATCACGTGGTATCAGTCGTCGTTCGACTACTCGGATCGCGAGAACGTGGTCTTTGTGCTGCTGAGCGACAACATTGGCCGCATCAAGGTGCATCAGGCCAACATCGGTATCGGCTACGGCTACAATCTGGTGCCGTTCCGGGGCCTCGTCGTCAATGTGATGGCCATGCCCACCCTCAGTGTCTACAACCGCGTGAAGGTCTACAAGTACGACTGCAACTTCGACCTCTCGCCCCGCGAACCGATTGACGACTACGGGGTGTTCGACCCCGAGACGAAAAGATGGGCGAACGGCAAGGCAGACAAGCCCGTCTACATGTATAAGGACGGCGACCGCGCCCACTATTGGGCGGCAGGCGAAGAGACCACCTACAGCATGCTGCGCTACAACCTTGACCTGCGACTTGGCATTGCCTACAACTGGAAGCAATACTTTGTCGGCGTTCAGGCACAGTTCAACAATTTCACCTACAAGAAAGGCGACAGCAAGGTGAACATCGCCGATGCTTACGCACGGGTGTCATTGGGAGTAAGGCTTTAGGGCAGTCCCTGATTTTTGGACGAAAAAGAGGACTTGTAGGGAAGTCCCCGATGGGACGAAAAAAGACTGTAGGGAAGTCCCCGATGGGACGAAAAAAGGAAGAAACAAAATAGAAACCGTCGCTTCCGGCTGTTTTTATTTTGTTTCTTCTTGTTATGCAGATTCTTACTTCAGCAGATTCTCACGAGCCTTGGTGATGTCCTCCTTGGCACTCTCCATCTGAGCCTTGAGTTCAGAGATAGAGGTGGCGTTGAGCACATTGAGCGTAGAGAGAGCCTGGGCCACGGGCTTGATGTCGGGATCGTACTCAGACAGGTTGTTGACAGCATCGATGATCAGGATGATGCGGAAGGTGATGTTGTCGGCTGCCTGGTCGTCGGCTGCACCGAGGAACTTGTCCGAGTTCTGGCTGATGACGTAGAGCTGCTCAACGAGGGCGGCTGCGGTGAGCTGCCAGAAGTAGTTGATGCGGCCATTCTCGTTCATGGCATCGTAGAGGGGCTGGGGAGCCTCCATGACGGTGGTGGCATCGTCGACAATCTTGAACGAGGGATCGTTGATGTCGGCAGCCAGCTTGGCAATAGCCTTGTTATAGTCGTCAAGCGGCATCTCATAGAGGTCGGCAATCTTCTTGTCGACGGTGAGGGCGCTCAGTGCGCGATACTTCTCGCTGAGCGTGGTGGCCGAGTCGGCTACGGAAGGACTCAGCAGGTAGTCGGGCTTCACCTGCTTCTCCTCGGGGGTGAGCGAAATGCCGTTCTCACCCTTCTCTAAGAAAGGAAGCTTTTGCAGACGGGCAGCTTCAGAGGCGATACTGTCGATGTGCATCTTGATAGCGGCCTCGATCTGTGTCTGTTCAAAACTCTTCAGGCTGTCAGCCTCGACTTCAGTGTTCTGAGCACTTTTGTTGCCTCCGCAAGCTGCAAACAGGGCAGCGGCGAAAGCGAATGCAATCATTTTTTTCATTGCTTTTAGTTTTTTTGATGTGAATAAATAAAATGTTATAAGTATAGAATTTTTATATTTAGAATTATCTGTTGTCTTGTCACTGCCGTTCCTTCCTGAGATAGCGGCCTGGGCAGTCCGTCTGCAGGAGGACGACGAGGATGATACTCATCAGCAGGAGCATGGCGATGTTGAACCAGAAGGTCTTGATGTGGTAGGATCCCACAATCTTCTCACTGCTATAGAACGGTGCGCGTCCGATATGGCTGCGCGGTGTCAGGAAAATGAGTCCGCTTCGAGGCACAATATGTCCGTCGATGACATCGAGCATGCGCTGCTGGTCGGCTCCAATGACAAAGTCTTCCAGCTTCGAGTTGTGGTTCTCGCGTTTCAGTTTCAGCACGGCAGGCTTTCCGATTTCCCGGAGCATGCCGCTCATGATGGCATCGGCGCGGAGGGTGGCCTGATTGCAGCGCTTGTCGAGAATCTTCCCTGCCTGGCTCAGGTATTCGTTGAGCGATTCCACCGAGTAGTCGCCCTCGTAAGGCTCCATGCCGCAATACTCTGTCAGCTGCGGCAGGTTGGTCTTGACCACCTCCAAGTGGACGGGGTTGACAGGCTTGCCGTGTGTCTGCTCGAACTTCAGCGTAGACACCTGCGACTGCAGCTCATAGAGGAATCCCTGGTTGTAGTAGAGGGGTTCGTATTTCCGCTTGTCGGCCTCGAAGAAGGGGGCTTCGTAGGCATTGTCGGTATAGGTGCTCACGGCCAGTGCCTCGTAGGCCCAGCGCGAGGGGATGATGTCGCCGACGAGGGGCACGTTGCCCGTTGTGCTGCGAGGAGTCAGGTCTGAAAAGCTCACCACCAGTCCGCAAAGCAGAATCTGCGGAATGAGCAGCACGGGTATGCTGATGTAGATGGCCACCACCGAACTGAGACACTGCGAGAGCAACAGTCCCGTGAGATTGGCCAGAAAGGCTGTTGCGAAGAGGATGGGCCACCACGTGAATGTCAGTCCGTGGAGTCCCATGATACTGTTGCCGACAAGGATAAACAGGAAGGTCTGCAAGAGCGACAGGCCGCCCATGTTGACAATCTTCGACCAGATGTAGCTGCCGTAGGAGAGGTTGAGGAAGCGTTCGCGCTTCAGCAGGGCACGATCCTTGATAATCTCCTCGGCACTGCCGCTCATGCCAATGAACGTGGCCACGATGACCGCCATGAAGAGATAGCTGACCATGTTCTTGTTGGCCATCACACTATAGCCCTCGGGGGGCGCATAGCGAGTCAGCAGCGCACAGCCCAAGGCTAACAGGGGCGCTTCGAAGAGCGTGATGGCCAGATATTGCTTGTTGGTGATTTTCGACTTCACGCTGCGGTGCAGGAAGATGGCAAACTGTGCCAGCACGCCAGGCTTCTTCTGGTCCGACTGCGGAATGTCGCTGACGGCAGGCTCTTTCATCTTCGGCCTGTTGCTCAGGTACAGTTCGTGCCACTCCTTCGGCGTGGTCTTGCGTTCGTCGGTAGGCTCGCCGGTGTTACTGAGCTTCTTCTCGTCGATGATGTTCAGCACGATTTCTGGATTCACGTTACCGCAGGTGGGACAGGCACTGGTCTCAGCATCGGCGTAGTGGGCCGTCTCCTTGAAGTAGGTGATGGCATCAATAGGATTTCCGTCGAAGACGGGATAGCCGCCCCGGTCGAGCAGCCACAGGCGGTCGAAGAGCTTGTAGACATCGCTCGACGGCTGGTGGATGTTGACGACGATGAGCTTGCCTTTGAAGGTCTGCTCTTTCAGCAGGTTGATAACCTTCTCGGTATCGGCCGACGAGAGTCCCGACGTAGGCTCGTCGAGGAACAGC
>CAMYVQ010000060.1 GCA_947302435.1 uncultured Prevotella sp.
TTTTCATTTCTTTGCTTTTTAAAATCTGTAAAACAATCATTTGTTAATTAAAACGGTGCAAAGGTATATATTTTTTTGATACGTTGATACATTTTTTTTGTTTTTTTTTAGGGCTATTTTGTAACTTTTTTACAAGTGCTTAAAAATCAGACAATTGTGAAATGTTAAAAATTGGTATCAAAAGTACACGAAATCGAAAAACGCACAAAAAATCATTTTTCTTGAGAAAAAATGCTACCTTTGTACGGATAAACAATACATATTAGATTTAGTATGATAGATTCTTCCGTCTTTCAAGGGAAAAAAGCGGCTTATGCCACACTTGGATGCAAGTTGAATTTCTCTGAGACTTCGACATTTTGCAAAATGTTGGAGGAATTGGGTGTTCAGACGGTGGGCAAAGGAGAGAAAGCGGATATTTGTCTGATTAATACTTGCTCGGTGACCGATGTGGCTGATCATAAATGTCGGCAGGCTATTCACAGGCATGTCCGTCAGCATCCGGATGCTTTCGTTGTTGTGACAGGATGCTATGCTCAGTTGGAAGCCGAGAATGTGGCAAAGATAGAAGGTGTTGATCTGGTGTTAGGATCGAACGAGAAAGCACAACTGGTGCAGTTTCTTTCTGATGCCTGGACGACAGGGGTGAACGGAAAAGCCTTTACACAAAAAACAAAAGACATAAAAACCTTTGCTCCCAGTTGTTCGCGTGGCAATCGTACCCGTTTCTTCCTGAAAGTTCAGGATGGTTGCGATTATTTCTGTACATATTGTACGATTCCATACGCCCGTGGATTCAGCCGGAACCCTACTGTTGCCTCTCTTGTGGAACAAACCCGTCAGGCAGTAGCGGAAGGTGGTAAGGAAATTGTCCTGACGGGTGTAAACATTGGTGACTTCGGAAAGACAACGGGGGAGCATTTTATTGATTTGGTAAAGGCACTCGACGAAGTGGAAGGGGTTAGCCGTTATAGAATCAGTAGTTTGGAGCCTGATTTGCTCAGTGACGAACTGATTCGCTATTGCGCCACGAGCCGTGCTTTTATGCCTCATTTCCATATACCTTTGCAGAGTGGCAGTGATACCGTACTCAAACTGATGCACCGCCATTACGACCGTCAGTTGTTTGCTGACAAGATTCTTGCCATTAAGGAGCTGATGCCGAACGCTTTTATCGGTGTCGATGTGATGGTAGGGTGCAGGGGTGAGACACCTGAGTGTTTTATGGAAACATATCATTTCTTGGATGGCCTGCCTGTTACCCAGCTCCATGTGTTCCCTTATTCGGAACGACCGGGAACGTCGGCACTGAGCATTCCATATATCGTTTCCGAAAAAGACAAGAAACTACGAAGCAAGAGTCTGCTTGATCTTTCTGACCAGAAGACACACCAGTTCTATGCCGCCCATATTGGGACAGAAGCTGAGGTGCTTTTCGAGAAAGCTACTCGCGGCAGGGCTATGCATGGCTTCACCAAGAACTATGTCCGGGTGGAACTGTCAGCAGCCGACGCCCGTCCTGAATACGACAACCAGTTGATGAATGTCGTCCTCGGCGACTTCAATCATGACGGTTCGGCTTTGCGTGTCCATCAACTCCTGTCTTCTCATTCCTGATTTATAACGATGGATAAGTTAGCGATTGTTATTCTGAATTGGAACGGAGCCAAGATGCTTCGACAATATTTGCCCAGTGTGTTACAGTATTCGAGGGATGAGGCTGTCGTTTATGTAGCCGACAATGCATCGACCGACGATTCTGTCTCATTGTTGAAAGAACATTTCCCTGAATGTCGTCTGATACTCCTTGACAGGAATTGGGGATTTGCAGAGGGTTATAATCAGGCCTTGTCCCAGATTGAGGCGGAGTATTTTCTGCTTCTTAATTCCGATATAGAGGTTACCCACCATTGGCTGACTCCCATGCTTGAGTATATGGATGTACATCCCGAAGTGGCGGCTTGCCAGCCGAAGTTGTTGTCTGTCTTCGATCATGACAGTTTTGAATATGCTGGTGCTTGTGGTGGCTATCTTGACCGTTATGGCTATCCGTTCTGTCGGGGGCGTATCTTTGAAACAGTAGAGCGCGACAATGGCCAGTATGATTACACGACGAGTGTCCTATGGGCAACTGGGGCGGCTCTTTTCGTGCGCGCGCGTGATTATAAAGAGGTGGGAGGACTCGATGGTCGCTTCTTTGCTCACAACGAGGAAATCGATCTTTGCTGGCGGTTGCGCATACGTGGCTATAAGATTGTATGCATTCCTGAGAGCCGGGTTTACCATGTGGGAGGTGGCACTTTGCCGAAAGCCAATCCGATGAAGACCTTCCTGAACTTCAGAAACAATCTGACGATGCTCTATAAGTGTCTGCCTGATAGTGAGCTGCGGCATGTGATGCGTATGCGTTGGTGGCTTGATTATTTGGCGGCATGGGAGATGCTCATCTTGAAACGTAATATGGGTGATTTCAAGGCTGTTTATCGTGCCAGAAAGGCGTTCGCTAAATGGAAGAAGGATTTCGCAGCCGACCGTGAAGTCATTCAGTCGTCGCGTGTGGTAAAAGAAATACCAGAGCAACGTCGTTTTTCATTGCTCTGGCAGTACTATGTGAAAGGTCATAAAGCCTTCTCTGAGTTGTCAAGTCAATAAATGACAGAGATTGGCTTTACGACTTCCTGTTTCCAAGTCAGCAACCATTCGAACCATTCTTTGGCGGAATGGAATCCGAAAGATTCGTTGGCAGAGCAGTAGCACACCTTATAGCTCATGCGGCCGGATTCGGTTTTCACGACAAAGGTGTAGTTGTTGCCCTGCTTGTCCATACTATTGGTGTCTCTTTCCAACTCGCGTTCGATGTTCTGTTGTTGTAGACAGATAGCCAGACCTACTGTTTCACGGTTCCAATTCACGGTGTCACCAGCTGGCCAATCCGTTCCCCAACAGGCTCTAAGACCTTGCTTGTCGGAAAATTCCTCCGATCCTCTGACATCAATGATACCTGTTGCAAAACGGTAGTCTTTTACATCTTTATTAAAGAACACATCTACATCCGTGTCACGATGTCCGGCATACTGTGTGTAACGAATGGTCATGTTGACAGGTGCTTTCTTTTCGTCAACTATCCATCCTCTGTCAACAATCTCTACGATTGTGCGTAAAGGGCCATAACTGATGATGCGCTGTGTGCGGGAGCTGACAGGATCGACCATCGTCGGCTCCGTGCCATTCCATCCTCTGAAAGCACCCAGTCCAAAAGTGTTGCCAACCCAGAGTACATCGTCTCCGTAGCCTTCTTTTTTCTGTTCTGCCGAAGTGTAGAATTGCGTCTCTTTCAGTTCCAGTCGTTTCTTGAATTTTCCATAGAGGTCCAGCGTCTGTCGCTTGTCGAAATAGACGCGGATACCGTTCAGTTCGCTTTCAAAACTCACACCGTGGTGGTGTTGTATATTGTAGGAATTGGCACAGTCGCCCCTTGCCGTAATACTCTCAATAAAGTTGTTGTGTTTGTTTTTCTCTTTCACCTTGTCGTTCCGTATCAGCATTTCGGTATAGACACGTGAAGGATAGTTGCGGGGTTTGCCCTCCGTGTAAAGGGCTACCGTGAAAGTCTTGTGTTCTTTGCCTTTTAAGTTGGTAAGGAAGCAAAGTTCATCGAAGGTATCGTCTTGGTTCAAATCGTCCAACTGACAGGGAATCTCTGTACCATTGTTCTCAGTGACCAATGCAGAGCACACTTCCCCATAGTTTCCCAATGGGATTACCACGGGTACGTTGCTGCGCTCAGTCTTTAATGGGTTGCTCACTGTAACGTCAAACGTTGTCTGTGCATTCAGGCAAATGGCACTAATAAGTACACAAATTGTAAAAAAATATTTCATATTCATGATATTTTCTATGCAAAAATAACAATATACCAACTTTCTTTTAAATATTTTAGGTTAAAATTTTGTTTTTAAAGGGATTTTTAGTACTTTTGCATCACAATTTAACAGACTTAAATTTTTAATGTATAAAATTTATGCCATATTGCTCGTCGTTATGCTCGCCTGTTTAGGATGTGAGTGGCGTTTGCGTCATGATTTGAGGAATAACGAAACAGACATGTTTGTTGAGCGTTATGACAAGTGGGAAGCTTTCTTTTTGACTACTGGCGATTTCTCTGCCATGCAGGAAATGCTGACCCAATATCCCCTTCAAACCCGTCGTCTTATAGAGGATGTCTTGCAGTTGGGCAAGGTAGAAGATGCCAATATCAAGACACGGTTCTACAACTATTTTCAGGACAGCACGCTTCAAATGCTAATTGCGGAAGTGGACGACCAATATGGTGAGATGGACGAACTGGATGGCCAGCTTGAGCATGCGTTCGTTCGTTTGCATGAATTGGTTCCTGAAGCCGAGGTTCCCTCTGTCTATACGCAGATTAGTTCGCTCGATCAAAGCATCTGTGTGGGCGATGGTGTGCTGGGTATTTCGCTCGATAAATATCTTGGCGCAGACTATCCTCTTTATGTGAAATATGGTTATACCGATCGTCAGCGTTCCATGATGGTCCGCGATTTCATTGTGCCCGACTGTCTTAGTTTCTATCTGCTTAGTCTTTTTCCCTTTAAAGCAGATGCAACCAAAGAACAGCGTGACGAGCACATGGGATGCATTCAGTTTATCGTAAACGAAGTGCTCAACAGTCAGGTTTTTGACAATGAACATGTCACCAAAGCCCGAAAACTCGTCAATGAGAGGCATCTTGCGTATGCTGACTTATTGAAGCGTGCCTGATCATTTGACAAGAAATACGCTATCTTTGTGCATGTTAAGGCCACATACAGCTCTCTTTTCGGGGCTGTTTGTGTAAGTTTTTATTTCGACTGGCTTATAATTTCAGAAATTTTATCTATATTTGCAGCCGAAAGGCTAAGAAATTGCTCACGCTCGGCCATTGATCAAGCATCATGGCTCTCGCTTAACCGCAGTTTTGCCCCTGTAATTATTAAACAAGACGCGTATGGACTTGACAATCTCAATGAACACGGTGCTGAACTTTCTGCACGCGATGTCACTCTCGACGAACAACAAACAGTGGCTCGCTGACCACCTGTACGAGGAAGTGAAGGCCGAAAGGAAGGCCGCCGCCACGACTTCCAGCGGATGGCCGAAAATCCGCCGCGAGGACATGCACGTGTCCCCTGAAGTCGCCAATCTCGTGAAGGGCTTCGAACTGCCCGAAGATGCCGACTATGACCAGTTGAAACTCGAATACCTGATGAAAAAGCATGGATAAGGCAATTGAAAAGAAAATATTCCTCGACACCAATATCCTCATCGACTATTTGGCTACCCGTCGCGACTATCTTGCGGCTTCTACTATCGTAACAATGGCCAAGGAGGGGAGTTTCCGTCTGCTTGTGTCCTCACTGTCATTCGCCACGGCGAGCTACATCATGAACGCCCACCACAAGAAGACCAATGCCGAGATTGTGGCCATGTTCGCCCAGTTCGTCAAGATGTGCAACGTCACGCCCGTCGACTCGCTCATCATCGACGAGGCTATCGCTTCCCGATTCTCCGACTTTGAGGATGCCATGCAGTACTACTCTGCCCTCCGCGAGGGAGCCGACGCCATCATCACCCGCAATAGCGAAGACTTTGATGCTGCACAGATAGAAGTCTATGAGCCGCAGCAGTTCCTCGACATGTTGGCGCAGTATTAAACGACAACGAACAACGATATGAGCGGATAGACCGTCTCGGTACTATCCGCTTTTTCAATCAAAGAGAGTACAGGTCAGAGCCTTGATTTCTAACTTTTTGGGCTATTTGTGTAAGTTTTTATTTCGACAGGCTTATAATCTCAGAAATTTTATCTATATTTGCACGAAAAGTCAAACTTAACAATATGATTAAGAAATTTTTAATATTTACAGTGCTGTTCTGTGCATCGCTTCATGTCATGGCAGGCCAGCGGTTGAATCTGAAGGATATTACCAGTGGGGCGTTTCGTGGTGAGTCTCTGACAGCGGTCACTCCGCTCAGTGTAGGCGATGCATACGCCAGCATTTCGAAGGACGGCAAGCAGGTGTGCAGCTATTCTTTCAAGACCGGCAAACAGGCAAGCGTGCTTTTCGATGCCGAGAAAGCCCGTGGTGCTAAGGTGGAAAGGGTTGATGGTTTTATCATGAGTCCCGACGGGAAGAACATGCTTATTCAGACACAGACAAAAGCCATCTACCGGCGTTCGTTCACCGCCACCTATTATATATATAGTATAGGCAATAACAAAATGGAACCACTGAGTGACGGCGGGCCGCAGCAGACCCCTATATGGAGTCCCGACGGGACGCAGGTGGCCTTTGTTCGCGATAATAACATTTATCTTGTCAAGTTGCTCTATAACAACGCCGAGAGCCAGGTGACGAAGGACGGCAAACGGAACGAAGTCATCAACGGTCTGCCTGACTGGGTGAACGAAGAAGAGTTTTCGTTCAACTCGTCGATGGTGTTCACTGCCGATTCGCGTCAGATTGTGTGGGTGCGCTATGATGAGTCACAGGTCAAGGAGTACAGCATGCCCTTCTTCAAAGGATCGAATCCTGCCCGTGAGGAGTATGCCTCTTATCCAGGTTGTTACACCTATAAATATCCCAAGGCTGGCGAGGACAACTCGAAAGTGAGCCTGATGAGCTACGACATCAAGAGTCATCAGACACGTAAGATTGATTTGCCGCTCGATGCCGACGGCTACATCCCGCGCATCAAGGCCACTGCCGATGCCTCGAAGGTGGCTGTCTTCACGCTCAACCGCCATCAGGACGTGCTCCGTGTCTACATGGCCAATCCGTTGAGCACCGTATGTCAGATGGTCATTGAGGACAAGGTGGACAAATACATCAACGAGAATGTGTTTGCCAATCTGGCCATCACCGACCAGCATATCGTGTTGACCAGCGAGCGCGACGGCTATAACCATATTTATCTCTATGGACTGAATGGACAGTTGCAGCGCACGGTGGGTGATCTGGAAAAAACTGGGCTTCGCCTTGGTGGGGATGCCCACACCATTGTCACCGAGGTCTACGGTTACGATGAGGCTACGGGCGACCTTTATTTTGCAGCCCTCAACGACGGCCCCACCGACCAGAAGGTCTACGTGTCACGAAAGAATGGGAAGGTGGACTGCCTGACTGAAAAAAACGGCTGGAACACAGCAGTATTCTCTTCCGATTTCAAGAATTTCCTCTGTACATGGAGCGACTTGAATCATCCCACCACTTATTCTCTTTGCAACAACCAGGGCAAGACACTTGCCACGCTCATTGACAATCAGCAACTGGCCGACAAATATGCCAAGTACGATATGGGTGAGAAGGATTTCTTCATTTTCACAACTCCTGAGACAAAGCTTGTTGGCTGGATGGTGAAACCCAAGTACTTCGACCCGCAGAAGAAATATCCCGTTATCATGTACCAATATGGAGGCCCAGGCAATCAACAGGTTCGCAATGCCTGGGGCATCGGTATAAACGGACAGGGAGCCATCCTTGAGCAGTATCTGGCCCAACAGGGCTACATTGTAGTCTGTGTGGACAACCGAGGCACGGGCGGACGAGGCGTTGAGTTTGAGAAGTGTACCTATCTGCGTTTGGGTGAGCTTGAGGCTCGTGACCAAGTGGAAACGGCTATTTGGTTAGGCAAGCAGAGCTATGTCGATGCTGCGAGAATCGGTATCTGGGGGTGGTCGTATGGCGGATGGAACACACTGATGTCTATGAGCGAGGGTAGGGAGGTCTTTGCCGCTGGTGTGGCTATTGCGCCGCCTACTTGCTGGCGTTACTACGACACCGTCTATACGGAGCGCTTCATGCGTACACCGAAAGAGAACAAACAAGGCTACGACGAGGTGAACCCCATCGCACGGGCAGCCAAATTGCATGGCGCACTGCTACTCTGCCATGGTCTTTGCGACGACAATGTTCACTATCAGAATACGGCTGAATATGTTGAGGCACTGGTGCAGGCCGACAAGGATTTCAGTCAGCTTGTCTATACCAACCGTAACCATAGCATTTACGGGGGCAACACCCGTAACCATCTCTTCCGTCAGTGTGTGAACTTCTTTAACGAACATCTGAAATAATCACTAATCATATTACTAACTCAAATGAAAAAGCTATTTTTATTACTACTTTCTGTCTTTGTCGTTGTAACTTCGGTAGATGCAAAGATTAGGAGAAAGAAGATTGAGCCTGTTCAACAGCGTTCCACGATTGAGATTATCACCCAAGTGAACGACTATTGGCAACAGCACCACAAAGCGGAAGTGCGTTCGTTTTGGGACGAAGCGGCCTATCACACGGGCAACATGGAAGCCTACAAGCTACTTGGCGTGGCCCGTTGGAAGAACTACAGTGAGGATTGGGCACGCTACAACCTATGGATGGGCGCACGCGAGAAAGACCCTTCCAAATGGAAATACAAGACCTACGGCGAAGGTCACGACTTCGTGCTGTTCGGCGACTGGCAGATTTGTTTCCAGACCTATCTTGACCTTTATGAGCTAAACCCGGATCCTTTCAAGATTAAGCGTGCCATCGAGGTAATGGACACCGAGGTGCGTTCTTCTGAGACCGACTTTTGGTGGTGGGCAGATGCACTTTATATGGTGATGCCTGTGTTCACGAAACTCTATAAGGCTACAGGCGAGGTGAAATATCTTGATAAACTGTATGCCAATTTCAAGTGGGCCGACGAACTGATGTACGACAAGGACGAGCAGTTGTACTATCGCGATGCCAAGTATATCTATCCGAAGGTGAAGACCGCCTGCAACGGTGGCAAGAGCTTCTGGGCACGTGGCGACGGATGGGTGCTGGCCGGCCTTGCCAAGGTGCTTAATGATATGCCTGCCGACTATAGTCACCGTGATTTCTTCGTTCAGCGTTTCCGCGAACTGGCCGAAGGCGTTGCGCGTGTGCAGCGTCCCAATGGCTATTGGAGTCGCTCTATGCTTTGTGAAGAGGATGCGCCCGGACCTGAAACCTCTGGTACGGCATTCTTCACCTACGGCATGCTTTGGGGCGTGAATCACGGCCTGTTGGATCGTGCCACCTATGAGCCTGTTATTGCCAAGGCGTGGGATTATCTGATCAACACCGCTTTGCAGGCTGATGGCAGTGTTGGCTTTGTGCAGCCCATCGGTGAGAAGCCCGACCCCACCAAGACGGTGGATGCCCATTCGCAAGCCAACTTCGGTGTGGGAGCCTTCCTTCTGGCCGCCTGCGAAAAGGTGCGTTTCGACGACAGTTCGATTTACTGCTGTGGCACAGCAGTAAACATAGCAGTCAATAATAATACTGATGAGTTCCGTCAGGAAGTGGTGGAGGTCGATGCCGCCACGCTCTATCAGAAATTGGGCATACAAGGTGGTCGTCAGTTCATTGTCTTCGATGAAGGAGGCCTTGAGGTTCCCTATCAGCTCAGCTACGACGGAAAGGTTCTCCTCGATGCCGGCGTTCGTCCTCATGGCAAACTGACGTTTACCGTCAAAAAGGGTACCCCGAAAAACTATGCCACCGTATGCTATGGTCGTGTGTACAATGAGCGCAAGGACGACTATGCGTGGGAGAACGACCGTGGTGCCTATCGTGTGTATGGCCCTGCCCTGCAGCGCACAGGTGAGCGAAGCTACGGTACGGATGTGTGGTCGAAGAACACGCCTGAACTCGTTGTCGAACAGCGTTATTGGATAGAGGATGTGGTGATGATGCCTGCTGTTGAGAAGCTCCGGAAGGAGAACCGTCAGCGTGGCGATTCCCTCTATCGTCTGAACTCCTATCACAATGACCACGGTCGCGGTATGGATCTCTACAAGGTAGGGGCCACCTTGGGTTGTGGTACGCCTGCCTTGATGGTCGATGGCCAGTTGCAATATCCTTACTGCTTCAAGACGATGGAGATTCTTGACAATGGCCCCATGCGCACCACGGTACACCTGACCTACAACCCGGCTAAAGTCAATGGCGACACGGCAGTCGTGGAGCATCGTTACATCCAGCTTGACAAAGGCTCCAATTATAACAAGGTGACGGTGTGCTATAACGGTCTGACCAAACCTGTCGGTTTGGCTACAGGTGTCGTCCTCCATTCGGAAGACATGAAGAACGTGGAGATGGAGGATGATTATCTGCTCTATGCCGATCCCACGGACAATGTACGTGTCAATAACTGTCAGCTTTTTGTGGGTGCGCTGTTCCCCCAGAAAGATGTTGAGACGAAGAAACTTCTGTTCGACCAGCCGAAGGGCGGCAACGAAGGACATGTGCTGGGCATCAAGGAGAAGTATCGTGGCGAGAACTACACTTACTACTTCGGTTCCGCCTGGTCGAAGTACGATGTCCGCACGATGGATGAATGGAAGCTTCGTTCGGAATGGACACTGCGTTCCATTCGTCAGCCTTTGTCCGTTTCCTGGAAATGATACGGTTTTATCGTCGAGTGTGGATGTCTGCCGATTTCATCGTTGGACATCCACATTTTTTATGAATTTCAATGGATTTACAAAGTCGACGACTTTGTCCGACAAACTCGACGACTTTGTGTCACAAACTCGTCGACTTTGTAAAACCATTCCTGATGAATGGCTTTTTCATTGTCCGTAACCGATGATTTGGACAAAATTATCCCCATTTATTGTCGATGGAATCACTTTTTTTGCAAAATATTTGGAAGTGTCGTTTTTTTTCCCTATTTTTGCAGAAAATAATAAACTTATGCGTAGAAGACTATTTATTTTCTCTGGAATTGTATGCTTGATGGTCGCCTCCATCCAGGCATCTCCAATGTTGATGGAGATGGAAATGGGCGTGGCTGAGCAAGTAGAGCAGGAGAGGGTCATCTCGATAGATGTTGATGGAAATAAAGTAGATGTCAAGGGTGCTAATGGCTTGGTGCTTGAAGTGATTTCCATCACAGGTCGCCAAGTGGCTTCTTACAAGATTGACAGTCCGGCCCAGCGCGTTGAATTGGGTGTTCCCAAAGGTTGTTATATCTTGAAAATAGGTAAGGTGGTTCGCAAGATTACTGTTCGTTGAAAAACAATGACAACCCTCAGCGACCAGCAGTTGAAGAGCCTTCTCGCCGACCCGAATACACAACGCAAAGGATTTGAGATAGTGGTATGCCAATACAGTGAACAACTGTATTGGCATATTCGTCGTATAGTGCTGACACACGAAGATGCCGACGATGTGCTTCAGAATGCGCTTATCAAGGCATGGAATGGGCTTGACAGTTTTCATGGTGACTCAAAAATCATCACATGGCTTTCGCGCATTGCCATCAACGAAAGTCTCGATTTCATGCGCAAGCAGAAACATGTGGCAGCCATAAGTGTGGACGATTCCGAGATGGGCATTGCCCAACAGTTGATGGCAGACGACTATTTTGATGGCGACGAGACGGAAGCACAGTTGCAGGAGGCAGTGGCTTCGCTTCCCGAAGTACAGCGCACGGTTTTCTCACTTCGCTATTTCGACGAGATGAAATACAGTGAAATCAGTCGTATCATGGGAACCTCAGAAGGGGCGTTGAAAGCATCCTATCATATTGCGGTTAAGAAAATACGTGATTTTTTTCAAAGTCATGATTAAACTTTTGTGAACCGTACACGTCAAGTATATAAATTAAATAAAAATGACAAACGAAGAGAAATATATCAGGGAACATGTAGGCAACAGAACGCCATTCAAGGTGCCTGATGGATACTTTGAACGTCTTGTTCCTGAATTGATGGAACGCTTGCCTGAGCGTCCGGCTGTTTCTCTTGTCTATGAGAAGCCGACGGTGATGGCTCGTGTACGTCCCTTGTTCAACAAGATGCGACCGGTGCTTTATGCCGCTGCGGTTGTCCTGATTGCCGTGTTTTGTGTCGGAGTCTACCTTGACAATGAGAACAGAGAGGCAGAAAGGCAGCAGATCGCTTCTCAGATGGAGACGAGCGACGACTATTATAATGAGGTGGCCGACTATGCAATGGTTGACAACATTGAGATTTATGCCTGTTTGAGTGAATAATAAGGAATACTATTATATGAAAACAAGATTTTGTTTCATGGTCGGAATGTTGATGAGTGTCCTTGTCATGATGGCTCAAGGACCTCGTCCGAAGTTTTCGCCGGAAAAGTTTGAGGAGGAATTGCGTGTGTATATCATACAGCAGGCGGGGCTGACACAACAAGAGGCAGACAAGTTTTTTCCTGTCTATAACGAAATGCGCAAGAAGCAGCATGCGCTTTTCAATCGGCAGAAAGAGGCCCACAAGGTGAAGCCGGCTACCGAGGAAGGTTGCATGAAGGCCATCCAGGAACGTGACAATCTTGAAGTGGAACAGAAGCGTATTCAGCAAAACTATCATAATAAGTTCTTCGACATATTGCCTGCTTCCAAGGTGTATGATATCCTACAAGCCGAAGACCGGTTCCACAGGCACAAACTGAAGCAGTTGGGCGGAAATAGGGGAAAACACCCTAAGAAAGGCAATTAGTTAAAGAATGTTATTGGAGGAATAATTCCTCAAAGGAATTTTCTGAATTAAGAAAAAGTTTGTACCTTTGCATCCGCAAACGAAAAAGGCTTGATTGGTGCGTTAGTTCAGTAGGTTAGAATGCCTGCCTGTCACGCAGGAGGTCAC
>CAMYVQ010000061.1 GCA_947302435.1 uncultured Prevotella sp.
CTGGCCGATCCCAACTATGGCGGCGACGAGACCTACAAGATTGAGGAAGATAAGAACGGCGACCCCGTGAAGCCTTATCTGAACTGGAAGAAGGCATTGCCCCGCAAACCGAATGAAGACGAGTTGCGCGCCTTGGAGAGTGTCTATGTGACCAACCCCGTGACAGGAGAAAAAATGCTCGATGCCAGTCAGATGAACTATCGCTATGAGGTCTATGACTATGTGGAGGCCGCCCTGCGCCGCAACCGTCTGAAGGCTGCCAATGAGAATGGCGGTTCACTGTATGAGCGCAACCTGAACACCGATGAACGGGCCAACCCTGAGGAGCAGGTCATGATTTCCAAGGACACGGCCTATATTGATGACGAGGGCAAGATTGTGCGTCAGACCATCAACCGTCCCCTGTCGGGTCCGTGGGACTTCCTGAACACCTATATCGTTAATATCTATCCCGACACCACTTGCTGGGTGAACGATTTCCCCAATGCAGACAATGAGGTGTACATGCGCAACTATTTCTCAAATCCCGCCTACAACGAATATCCTGTGGTGGGCGTGACTTGGGAACAGGCAAACGCCTTCTGCGCCTGGCGCACCGAGTTCCTGTTGAAGGGTCTTGGCCCCACAGCCCGCTATGTGCAGCGCTACCGCCTGCCGACCGAGGCCGAATGGGAGTATGCCGCCCGAGGCAAGGACCAGAACGAGTTCCCTTGGGCCAACGAGGACGTGGCCAGTGGCAAAGGCTGTTTCTATGCCAACTTCAAGCCCGACAACGGTAACTATACCAAGGACGGCAACCTGATAACCTCGAAGGTGGGCATCTATTCCGCTAATTCCAATGGTCTTTACGATATGGCCGGCAACGTGGCCGAATGGACGTCGACCATCTACACAGAGGCTGGTGTCGACGCCATGAACGATATCAATCCGCAGCTCGCTTATAAGGCCGCCCTTGAGGATCCGTATCGGCTGAAGAAGAAGAGTGTGCGCGGAGGTTCGTGGAAAGACCCTGAAAGCTATATCCGTGCCGCTTGGCGCAGCAGCGAGTACCAGAACCAGCCACGTTCCTACATCGGTTTCCGCTGTGTGCGCTCGTTGGCCAACACCAGCAGCGAAAAGGCGAAACCTGCCAAGGCATCGGTTAAAAAAAAATAGCTAATCAAGGTAATGCCCGTCATAACTTCGGCGGCTCTACCATCCACTAAATAAACAGTAATTTGTTAATCGTCAAAGTGTAAAAGAAGGATGACCAAGTATAGTAAATTCAATATCATCTACCTCTTGCAGAAGTGGCTCGACAGTGTTCCTGGACAGACTTTCATGAACTATGCCTATAGCTGGGGTGCCTCTATCGTGATCTTAGGTGCGCTCTTCAAGCTGACCCACCTGCCGGGTGCCAACTTCATGCTGTTCCTTGGCATGGGTACCGAGGTGCTCGTATTCTTCATTGCCGGTTTTGACCGTCCGTTCGACAAGACCGAAGACGGAAAAGACCTGCCCACGCATGTGGTCGACGATGAGAACATGGAAGGTGAGCTTGCGGTCGGCGTGTCGGGCGGCTTTGTCGGCGGTGGTGGCGGTGGAACCATCATTATCGGCGGTGGGGCTGCGAGTGGGGCTGCGACCGAGTCGCAGCAAACCGAACCGGGAGACGGGACTATCAGCTTCGGTGGCGGCGTTGGAGGTGGCGGTGTTGCTGTTGCTGGCGGAGTGGTTGGTGGCGTTGTTGGTGGCGTGGCTCAGGCCGAGGTGCCCGACATCGATGCCGAGGGCATGGAAGAAGCCACAGAGAGCTACGTGGAGCAGTTGAAGAAGCTGACCGAGACCTTGCAGAAAGTGGCCGAACAAAGTGAACGGCTGACGCGCGACTCGGAGGAGATGGAGAACCTGAACCGCACGCTCACGGGCATCTGTAAGGTCTACGAAATGCAGTTGAAGGGTGCCAGCCAGCAGATTGGCACTATCGACGAGATTAACGACCAGACCCGAAAGATGGCCGAACAGATAGCAGAGCTGAACCGTATCTATGCCCGCATGATTGAGGCCATGACAACGAATATGCCGCGCCCCCTAAGTTAGGGGGCTACAGGGGGTCTGAACAAGCCAAAGTCCCCTTAGTAAGGGGATTTTAGGGGTCTGAACAGGCTCTCTTAAAACAGATTATTAACAATATAACGGGAAAGACCGAGGGGCTTTCAGACCCCCAACCCCCTGACTTAGGGGGCTCGCGTTCAGACCCCCAACCCCCTAATTTAGGGGGCTTGAACAATGGCAATTAAGAAAAGACCTGTATCTCCTCGCCAGAAGATGATCAACCTCATGTATGTGGTGTTGATGGCGATGCTGGCACTGAACGTCTCGAATGAGGTGCTCAATGGCTTTGCTATCGTGGGTGAGAGTATCGGTCGCACGACCCAGAACTCCATGAAGGATAATCTGGCCATCTATGAGGCTTTTGAAGAGCAGATGAAGGCCAATCCCCAAAAGGTGAAGGTGTGGTACGATAGGGCACAACAAGTGAAGCAGATGAGCGATTCGCTCTATGATTTTGCCGCCGAACTGAAACTGGCTATTGCCCGTGAGGCCGACGGAAAGGATGGCGACCCCGACAACCTGAAGGGCCAGGAAGATCTGGAGGCCAGCAACCAGGTGATGCTGGCTCCCGGACGTGGCCGTGGCGAAGAGTTGAAACGCGCCATCGAGTCCTATCGTGAGCGCATCCTGAAAATGATTCCCGATACGGCCAAGCAGCGCAACATTGCCAGTGACCTGACCACCGAGGTGCCTGCCGGCAAACGGACATTGGGCAAGAACTGGCAGGAGTCGCAGTTTGAGTCAATGCCTGCCATTGCCGCTGTGACCATTCTGTCGAAGTTGCAGGGCGATGTGCGCAATGCCGAGAAAGAGGTGCTGCACACGCTGGTGCAGAACATCGACGTGAAGGATATTCGTGTGAACCTGTTGGAGGCTTTCGTCATTCCCAATGCGCAGACCGTGGTGCGCGGCGACAAGTTCACGGCCAAGATTGTGATGGCAGCTGTGGATACCACTCAGGTGCCTGACATCTATATCGGCAATCAGAAGATGGAACTCACCGACGGCCTTTATGAGACGGTCTGCGGTCGCACGGGCGACTTCACACTGTCGGGCTATATAGAGACAGTCAACGGCAATGGTGACAAGATTCGCCGCGACTTCGAGCAGAAGTACACCGTCGTCGATCCGAGTGCAACGGTCAGTGCCGACCTCATGAACATGCTCTATGCCGGCTACAGCAACCCTATTAGTGTCTCTGTGCCCGGTGTTCCCCTGAACAAGATTTCGGCCACGATGACCAACGGCACCCTGCAGCCCGTAGGTCCCGGCAAGTATATCGCCCGTCCGGCAAAGATTGGGCAGGATGCCACCATCACCGTCGTTTCGACGAATACGGGCCGTCCACAGCAAATGGGACAGTTTACCTTCCGTGTGCGTAAGTTGCCCGACCCGACACCCTACATTGACATGAAGGACGAGAAGGGCAATCCCGTCCGCTTCAAGGGAGGCGGCATGCAGAAGTCTCTGTTGATGGGACTCGATGGCATCGGTGCCGCCATCGACGACGGCATTCTGGACATTGGCTTCCGTGTGCTCTCGTTCGAGACTGTGTTCTATGACAACATGGGTAATGCCGTGCCGATGGTGGGCGAGGGGGCACAGTTCACAGCCCGTCAGAAGGACACGTTCCGCAAGCTGACGCGCAACCGTCGCTTCTATATCTCGCGCGTGAAAGCCATCGGCCCCGACGGCATTGAGCGCACACTGCCCACATCAATGGAAATCATCGTGAAGTGAAGAATCTGCTACCGCATAAAAAGACAGAATAAATATGAATACAAAGAGAATAAAGTGTAAAGGTATGGATGGATGGTGGAAAGTTTGGATGCTCCTTGCATTCTTCGCTCTTCATTCTTCAGTTTTCACTCTGTCGGCCCAGCCAAAGAAGAGCCGCATCCAGCAGAATCAGGCCGGGACGGCTCCCCAGCAGCAGTCAACAACTCAGGGAGGCATGACGGAGCGCATGCGTATCATGTATCCCACCGCGCTTGACATGCCCGAGGATGTAGTGTGGCGTCGTGACATCTATCGTGAGATTGATTTGGATGTCGAGGAAAATTCGGCCTTGTACTATCCTGTGGAGCCTATTGGCAAGCAGCTCAACCTCTTCACATACGTGTTCAAGCTGGCACTGAACGGTTATATCCCTGTCTATGAATATCGTCTCGACGGCAACGAGGTGCTCGATGCTTCGGCCAAGGTCGATATGAAGACCGTGCTCGACAACTACCACATCTTCTACGAGGAGAAAGACGGAAAATTGAAGGTTGACAACAGCGACATACCCTCGTCGGAGGTGAAGATGTACTACCTGAAAGAGAGTGCCTACTTCGATCAGGCCAACTCGTCGTTCCACGTGAAGGTGTTGGCTTTCTGTCCTGTGATGCTGCGTGAGGATGACTTTGGGGGCGAGGCTTCCAAATATCCCCTGTTCTGGGTGAAGTACAGTGATGTGGAGGCTTATCTGAGCCGTCAGCAGGTGATGACGAGCAATGTGAACAATGCCGCCATGATGAGTCTCGACGACTATTTCACGCTGAATCGCTACAAAGGAAAGATCTACAAGACCAACAACATGCTGGGCAAGACGTTGGCACAGGTGGCAGGCAACGACTCGACGAAGCTGTCGGCAGAGCAGAAGCGCATCGAGAAGGAACTGGAGAATTTCCGCAATAACATTTTCGGTGACAAGCAGAAGCGCGATTCGCTCGACAGCATTGCCAGTCTGGATCCGAAGCAGGCGAAGAAGATGAAGAGCAAGAGGAACTCGTCGTCTTCAACCACAAAGGCCACGAAGAGCAAGGCCCCCAAGGCAAGCAGCAACTCATCGGGCAGCGGTCCCGTCAGTGTGCGTCGCCAGCGTCATTAAGAAAGATCATGAAATGTTTAACTTAAATATTTTCGCGTTATGAAAAAATTATTTACTACGATGGTTGTTGCCCTTGTGATGGTGGCTATTCCCTCACAGGCACAGTTGAAATTCGGTGTTACCGGCGGTTTGAACCTGACGAGCATGTCTTATAGTGGTGCGAAAACCATTGAAGATAATGCCAAGAACAAGACTGGCTTCTTCATTGGTCCGACCGTGAACTTCACTTTGCCTATTGTTGGTCTGGGCATCGATGCCTCTGCCCTCTACGACCAGCGTTCTGCCAAGAGCGATGGTGAAGAAATCAAGTCGCAGTCGATTCAGATTCCTGTCAACCTACGTTATGGTATCGGCCTCGGTAGTTTGGCTACTGTGTTTGCTTTTGCCGGTCCCCAGTTCGGCTTCAATATTGGTGGCGACAAGACGATTGCTGAGGAGGTCAACGTCGCTAAGTCTGAGTGGACGATGAAGAGCTCGAACCTGAGCATCAATTTGGGCGTGGGTGCCATGGTGCTTGGTCACTTGCAGGCTAAGATCAATTATAACATTGCCATGGGCAAGACGGGTGAGTTCGAGTATAACGATATGATCAACAACACCAAAAAGGTGCTGGGCAGTGCCAAAGCTAACTCTTGGCAGATTTCAGTGGCTTATTTCTTCTAAGAAATATTTTTTACGAATAAAAAAACGGGTATCCTTTGCGGATACCTGTTTTTTTTTTACCTTTGCATCTATAAATTGATAGATTCATATATGAATAAGATTTTTTCGTTAATATCGATTGCCTTTTTGCTGATGTCTGCTCCCTGCAAGGCACAGGGATATGAAACGGATCACTCTATGTTTCATGTGGGTGTAACTGCTGGTTTGAACATTGAAAGTGCGTGGACAGAAAACAGCAGTGTGAAAATGTACACCAATAAGGTGAAGCCAGGCTTCTTTGTGGGTCCCACCCTTTTCTGCAACTCACCCTTAAAGGGTTTTGGCTTCGATTTCTCTGTTCTCTTCGACCAGCGAGGAGTCGGGTCTAAAGAGTATTCTAATGTGGCGGTGAAGTCACAGTCCATTCAGTTTCCCTTGAATTTCCGCTACGGCATCAACTATGGGAACATGATTATGCCCTACATTTTCTTCGGCCCTCAGCTCGCTGTGAATGTGGGAAAGAAGGATGTACCCATCGCATCGGGTGTTGGCTCGACGACCAAACATCCCATGCTTCTTTTGTGGGATCCCAAGCCTCTTGTGGTAAGTCTCAACTTTGGCGTTGGCATTGTGGCCATGGATAAGGTTCAGGCTCGTGTCAGCTATAACCTGGCCTTGCGCCGTACCGGATGGTTCGAACGGGTTGACCTTGTGACGGGAGAACGTCGCTTCATCAGTGTGGGCAAGTTGAATGCCTGTCAGGTCGCAATTACCTATTTCTTCTGATTGGGATACGTTGATGTCATATTGCCTTTGCCGCTCGACGGCCTTTTCACCTATTCTGTTCCTGTCGGGATGGAGGCGAAGGCTGTTTTCGGCCTGCGCGTATTAGTGCCTTTTGGCCGTAACAAGCATTATATTGGTATCATAGCCCGTCGGCACGATGAGAAGCCGACGGGCTATGTTGTGAAAGACATCGAGCAGTTGCTCGATGACCAGCCCGTGTTGTTGCCTGCCCAGTACCAATTGTGGCAATGGATTTCCGAGTATTATATGTCGCCCATCGGTGAGGTCTACAAAGCTGCCATGCCTGCCGGTCTCAAGGCCGAGGAAGGCTACAAGCCCCGCACGGAGACCTTTGTCCGCCTGACCAAGCCCTACCAGAACGAGCAGGCACTCCATATCGCCCTCAATATGCTGTCAAGGGCGGCGAAGCAACAGGAGGCCTTTATCGCTTACCTGCAACTGTCGGGATGGGATATGGTGGATTTCTCGAAGTGCGAGGATTGTCCGGCCATTGCTGAGATTACCCGTGAGGAGCTGATGAATACGACGGGAGCCAACGTGGCTACGCTCAGTCAGTTGGTGAAGCGCGGATTGTTAGAGACATACGAGGTGGAGGTGGGGCGATTGAATGATGGGGGAGAGCCTCATTTTGAGAATGCCAAGGTGCTGAACGCTCCGCAGCAGGAGGCCTACAACCAGATTCTTTTCTCGTTTATGAAAAAGAATGTGACGTTGTTGCATGGTGTCACCTCCAGTGGCAAGACGGAAATCTATATCCAACTTATTTTGCATGAGTTGGAACTGCACCGGCAAGTGCTTTTCCTGATGCCAGAGATTGCCCTCACTGTTCAGATGATGGAGCGCTTGCAGCGAGTGTTCGGCAATCGGTTGGGCATCTACCACTCCAAGTATTCCGATGCTGAGCGTGTCGAAATCTGGCAGAAGCAGTTGTCGAAAAACCCGTATGATGTGATCTTAGGCGCACGTTCGGCGGTCTTTCTGCCGTTTCAGCGGTTAGGACTCGTCATTGTCGACGAGGAGCATGAGACCAGCTACAAGCAGCAGGATCCCGCTCCGCGCTATCATGCACGCAGTGCGGCCATTATGCTATCCTCGATAGTGAACAGTGAACAGTTAACAGTGAATAGAGAACCGAAAGTTTTACTCGGCACTGCCACCCCCTCTTTAGAGACCTATCATAATGCGAAGGCTGGCAAGTATGGACTGGTGGAACTGAAAGAACGCTATCAGGGCATCGAACTGCCAGAGATTCAAGTGGTTGATACCAAGGATCTTCAACGACGGAAAATGATGAACGGGCCTTTCTCGCCACTCTTATTAGCCCGTGTACGCGAGGCTCTTGATTGCGGCGAACAAGCCATTCTGTTCCAGAACCGTCGTGGTTGGGCTCCCATGGTGGAGTGTAAGCAGTGCGGATGGGTGCCTCGTTGCGCACATTGTGATGTGTCGCTGACGTTGCACCGTAGCATGAACCAACTTACCTGCCACTATTGCGGCAACACCTACCAGATACCCAATGAGTGTCCGGCCTGCGGCAGCAAGGAACTGCAAGGCAAGGGCTACGGTACTGAGAAAATAGAAGACCAGATTCGCGACATACTGCCCGAAGCCCGTATCTCGCGCATGGATCTGGACACCACCCGGACACGCAATGCCTACGAGCGCATCATCAGTGACTTCGGAAGCGGACGTACCAACCTGCTCATTGGTACGCAGATGATTAGCAAGGGGCTTGACTTCAGCAAAGTATCGGTGGTGGGCATCATCAATGCTGACTCGCTGCTCAACCAACCCGACTTCCGGGCATACGAGCATGCCTACATGATGATGGCACAGGTGAGCGGCAGGGCAGGCCGTCAGGGTAAGCGCGGCTTGGTCATACTCCAGACAAAACAGCCCGACCTGAAGGTGATTCAGCAAGTGGTGCAGAATGACTATCTGGGGCTTTACAGGGATCTGATTGCCGAACGGCAGATGTTTTGCTATCCGCCTTACCATAGGCTTATCTATGTCTATCTGAAGCATAAAAGTGATACCACAGTGCAGACGGCCAGCATGGAGTTGGGCGCACGGCTGCGCCAATGGTTTGGCGGTCGTGTGTTAGGTCCCGACAAACCTTCGGTGGCGAGGGTGAAGACGCTGAGCATCCGTAAGCTCGTCCTCAAACTGGAGAACGGCATTGATTTGCCAAAGGTTCGACACTATTTAGCGCTTGCCCAACAACAATTGCTGACAGACAAGCGCTACGCTTCGTTGCAGGTCTATTATGATGTAGACCCACTGTAGGACTCCTGTACTTCCTCGTAGATTCTTTCCACTGAACGGGCCACGCGCTCGGCATTGAAACGCTTGCTCACCAATAGGCGTGCCTCTTGGCCGCAACGGGTACACAGGGCATTGTCGTTCATGAGTCGTAGCACGGCCTGAGCAGTCTCTTGAGGTGCATTGAAAGGTACGACCAGACCGTTCATGCCATCCTTGATCAGCTCTTTCGTGCCGTCGGTGGGAGTGGCAATGATGGCCTTTCCCATGGCCATAGCCTCTAATAAAGCTATTGACAGACCTTCCCAAAGACTGGGCAGACAATAGACATCGATGCAGTGGAGCAGGGCTGGTACGTCTAAGCGGAACTTGCTTCGGAATAGGTAGTCCTGCATTTGCTGGCTGGCAATGAAAGTATCAACCTCGTTGTCTAAATCTCCTTCGCCCACGAAGAGTCCTTTGATGCGCGGGTTCTGCCGGTGTGCCTCTTTTAAGGCCTGCAAAAAGAGCAGCGGCGCTTTCTGCTTTGTGTTGCGGGCGATGAAGCCCACTACGAAGTCGTCCTTGCTGAATCCGAACTCCTGCCGCAGGTTGGGGAAGTCGCCTTCGGCATTGAAACGTCGCAGGTTGATGCCGTTTTCGATGACGGTGCAATCCTTCAGTCCGAATGTCTGTCGGCCTGTCACGGCGTTGCTCTCCGACACACAGATGACATGCTGTGAGAAGTGGCAGATGAACTTCTCGCTCCAGGCTCTCAGCTTGCGTACTATCCATGGCTGGTCGTCGTGGAAGCTCCATCCGTGGACGGTGTAGACTACGGGAAGTCCCAGTTTCCGTGCCGGATAGATGATGTTCGATGCGGCGCGGCTGCCATGGGCATGCACCACGTCGATTTTCCGTTCTTGCATCAACTGTCTCACTTGTTGCTGCACCTTCACGTCAAAGGGCTTCTGTGTCTCTATCACATGACATTCCACGCCCATGGCTTTCATCCGCGTGATCATCTCGCCGTCGGTGAAAGCCAGACAGACAGGTTCAAACTCCTTCTTGTCCAAATATTCCACAAGGTCGAGCAGATGGCTTTCGCCTCCGCCAATCTGTCCTTGTCTGATGACTTCAAGTATCCTCATGCTTGATGGGTAAGTAGGATGCAAATATAGTTTTTTTCCAGGCGTGTCTCCGATTCAATGGAATGTATTATCTCTTCGGATAATAGTTCCTTATTTGGTCTTTGAAGCGGAGCACGAGGGTGTCGCGATCCATCAGGACAAACGTGACGGTGTCGATGCTAAGGGCGTGGTTGACACCAGAAGAGTCCATGGCAACCTCGGTGAGCAGCAGTTTGCCGTTGAAGAGGTTCCATTGGCCATAGCGTTTTGTTTTCGGGTAGTCAATGAACTGTTCTTCCTCTTCGGTCAGCTTTTTGAAACTTTCTAATGACATGACGGTGTGGTCGCCTTTGAACTGCATGGTGTACTCACGCGGGGTGGAAAGCAGTTCGCGCACCGAGTCGGGCAGGGCGTTCACCATTTGCCTTTCCGTGCGCCCCACCATGTCGGCTCTCACGTGCAGTGAGGGCATCACCTGATAGCACCAGGTGCCGCGCAGGTTCTCGATGTCGACGACGAAGTCGGCCACGGTCGAGTCGTTCCCGTTTCTCACCACGGCAATCTGGTCGCCCACCTTGACCCTTCCGAAAACGCAACGCTGGCGGGTGGCGTTCAGAATGTTCAAAGTGTCAGGATCGGCGGCAATATTAGTGATGGGCAGGAACACCAAGATGGTGTCTGTGCTGCCGTCGCATGCCAGACCGTAGATGGTGGAGTCGCCTTCGAGAGCGATGGCGAGCGAGTCAATGTTGCTGTTTTGGGCTGTATTGGCCTGTTGCTGATTGCCGCAGGCAGCGACCAGCATCATCAGAATCAAGGGGAAAAAAAATCTCTTCATGCTCGTTGGGTTGTTTTGAGGGGCAAAGTTACGGAAATTATTAATATTGTTGCTATAAAAAAAGTAAAATTATTGTCGATTCAAGAAAAAGTTGTATCTTTGCAGCATTCTTATTCATATATCAATTGTAACTAGAAATTCGAATCTATGGGAAAGAAAAAGATTAAGTTTAGCCTTGTCTATCGCGACATGTGGCAATCGAGTGGCAAGTTTCAGCCTCGCAAGGATCAGTTGGAGCGCATTGCGCCCGTCATCATTGATATGGGTTGTTTTGCCCGCGTGGAGACCAACGGAGGCGCTTTTGAGCAGGTGAACCTCATGGCCGGTGAGAATCCTAACCTGGCTGTGCGCGCATTCTGTAAGCCTTTCAATGAGGTGGGCATCCAGACCCACATGCTCGACCGCGGCCTGAATGCCTTGCGCATGTATCCCGTGCCCGATGATGTACGCGAGCTAATGTATAAAGTGAAGAAGGCCCAAGGTGTGGATATTCCCCGTATCTTCTGCGGCCTTAATGATACCCGTAATATCATCCCCTCCATCAAGTGGGCCAAGGCTGCCGGCATGATTCCGCAGGCCACGCTTTGCATCACCACCTCGCCCGTACATACTGTAGACTATTATTCGGCCATTGCCGACGAGGTGATTGCTGCCGGAGCGGAGGAAATCTGTCTGAAGGACATGGCCGGTATCGGTCAGCCTGCCATGCTGGGCGCGTTGACCAAGGCCATCAAGACCAAGCACCCCGACATCATCATCCAGTATCACGGCCATAGTGGACCCGGCCTGTCGATGGCTTCTATCTTGGAGGTCTGCAACAACGGTGCCGACATCATCGATACGGCTATCGAGCCGCTGAGCTGGGGCAAGGTACACCCCGATATTATTTCCGTTCAGTCGATGCTGAAGAACGAAGGCTTTGAGGTGGCCGATATTAATATGAACGCCTACATGCAGGCACGCACGCTGACACAGGAGTTCATCGACGACTGGCTCGGTTACTTCATCAACCCTGCCAACAAGCACATGTCCTCGTTGCTGCTCGGCAGCGGACTGCCCGGCGGCATGATGGGTTCGATGATGGCCGACTTAGGCCCCATCCAGAGTATGATCAACAAGCTGCGCGAGAAGAAGGGCGAGGCAGCACTCACCATGGACGACATGCTGGTGAAGCTCTTCAACGAGGTGGAATATGTTTGGCCGCGTGTGGGTTATCCCCCACTGGTCACGCCGTTCTCGCAGTACACGAAGAACATTGCTTTGATGAACCTCCTCACCATGGAGCAGGGCAAGGGTCGCTACGCCATGATGGACGATGCCATCTGGGGCATGATTCTCGGCAAGAGCGGCA
>CAMYVQ010000062.1 GCA_947302435.1 uncultured Prevotella sp.
ATCTTTGCCGGCGGCATCAACTTCCACGGCCCCTACGAGTTCGTTCCCATCCAGTCGATGGAAAAGGCCATGCAGGTCGTCGTAAAAATCTGCGAACTGACAGCCGGCTACAACGATTAAGCCTCCGTTGGCATCTTATGCCTCCACACAAAGAAACGCACGATAGCCGACACGGCTATCACGGCAGTGATACTGAAGCCCACAGGTTCGGATAGGCTGAAGGCGATGGGCGACACCATGAGGAAAGCCATGCAGACCACGGTCATGAAGACGGCGGGCAACAGGGTGATCCAATAGAACTTGTGTTCGCGTGCCAAATAGACGGTGCTCACCCACAACGAGACGGCTGCGAGGAACTGCGTACCCCACCCCATATACTGCCACACGGTACGGAAACCGTCGGGACTCTCAATCTGCCAGACAAGCAAGGCCAGAGCCACGGCAAAGAGGGGGATGCTGACCGACAGGCGGCGCAAAATGCTGCGCTGTCCGTAATGGAAGGTCTCAGCGACAATGAGACGGGCGGAACGGAAACTGGTGTCACCCGTGGATATGGGAGCGGCCACCACACCAAGGATGGCCAAGATGCTGCCCACAACGCCCAACCAACTGGTACACACAATCTTGACCACCGTGGGGGCATCGAAGAACTGGATGAGGGTCTTGTCGTGCTGGGCAACGAACTGCGCGACCACTTCAGGCGGACACACTTCGCGCCAACCCTCGGCAAAGAAGAAATAGTTGGAAACGGTACACCATACCAACGCCACCAGCCCCTCGGTAATCATGGCTCCATAGAAGATGGGGCGGCCCATCTTCTCATTGGGCAGACAGCGCGCCATCATGGGCGACTGTGTGGCATGGAAGCCGCTGACGGCTCCGCAGGCCAATGTGACGAACAGAGCCGGGAAGATGCTGCTCTTCATGCCAAACTGTTCAGCTCCCCAGTTGGAAAAGCCGTCCCAAGCTTCGGGCAGCACAGGATGCTTGACAAAGAGCACCACCATCAGACCGAAAACCATGAAGAGCATGGAAGCGCCAAAGAGCGGATAGATCTTGCCGATGACCTTGTTGATGGGGAGCATCGTGGCCACGATATAATACAGGAAAATGATGACAATCCACATCATCACGTCGCCCCATATCGACGACAGGATGATGGCCGGACTGTAGATGAACACCACACCGGCCACAAGCAGCAGCCCCATCGTGGCCACCATGAGCAGGGTGCGTGCCACTTTTCCAAGATAACGCCCGGTGAGGTCGGGCAGTCCGCTACCGTCGTGGCGCAGGGAGATCATACCGTTCATGTAGTCGTGAAGGGCTCCGCCAAAGACGCAGCCGAGCACAATCCACACATAGGCCATAGGGCCATACCACATACCCATGATGGCACCGAAGATAGGCCCCGTGCCGGCAATGTTCAGAAACTGAATCATAAAGATGCGCCACGTAGGTAGCACAACGTAGTCTACGCCGTCGGCCTTGCGCACGGCAGGTGTCTCACGGTCGTCGGGACCGAACACACGTTCGGCCACGCGACTATAGAACATAAAGCCACAAAAAAGGGCTACCAGTGACAAAACAAATGTAATCATTTTCTTGTATTTGTGTCATTAAAAGCGTTTAATTACTCATTTGAGCTTTGGTTTTAGCTCGTCGGGCGAATCATTCGTGAACATGTCCACCGCCGGTGCTTGTTTGGTGTAGAAATGCTGTATCTGCTCGATCGACAGCTCCATCGTGGGCTGGAAGTCAGGACTCTGCATATAGCGCAGAATGGCCTGACGCATCTGACGGGCTACGGGACGGGTGTCCAGATTGTTCGTGATGTCCATCGTGGTCATGAGCAGGCGGGCTCCTCCTACCCTCGCCTCAATGAGCATGCCGAGCTTACGCGAGACATGCCACGTGTCAATGGGTTGGATGGGCGACTGATAGTCCTTGGGCAGTTCCATGAGGTTCATCACCTGTGCCTTGTTCAGCAGTTCCCACCAGTTCAGGTTTGCCCAATCGTCGGTGGGGAAGTCATATTTGAAGAGCGGATGCTGCCTGTCAATATAGGCACCCGTGGTATGGGGGGGACGCATCTTGAACCACGACGTGTTCCAGAACACTGGCAGGTAGTTCTGCTTCACATCGCTGCCCAACGTCACACGTCCGGCTGCCGTCAGCAACACCGTTCCGCCTTTCGAAAGCACTTGCAGGGCTTCGGAAGAGAGGGAGTCATCAATATACAAGCCCCCTCGCTCGGCTTCGCCGCTTGGCTCGTCCGATAACTTAGGGGGCAAATACACCCAGAAATCCCATTGGTTCTGCACACTGCCCGACAACTGCACGGCAAGTGTCAGCTTAGCAGGCGCAGACACTGAGTCGAGTGGCAGCACGACGGTACCCAGTTCGTTGTTCTTACCCACAGGCAGCATGCCAGAATACAGATTCCCACTACGAACGAGCCGCTGTTGGTCGTCCACAATAGTGTAGGTGGCGTTGACATCGGAAAGACCCATACTGTAGGCATTGTAGGTCTCAACAGACACACGCAGCGTGTCGGCTGTGGTATAGACGAACTTCGGGAAACGTGCCAACGGCACTAATACGGAGCAGAACTTACGCCAGTCATGTCCCGTACAATAACCCTTCTCGCGCCAGAACACATTGAGCACGCCCACAAGAGCTGTACCCTGTCCGCTATAGTCGTTTAGTCCGAGAAGCTGGAATCCGGCGTAGTCCTTGGTGCGCAGGTTGCGCTCAATCTCATACTTGTAGCAGAGCTTCTGCAACTGTCCGCTGGAATGCAGGAACTTCGGCCCCATACCGTCCATACCATTGTCGCGTAGCAGGTCGCGGAAAATTTCAAAGTTACGGGCTTGGTAGACCCCTGTGTATTGGGGAATCTCATTGAAGTCGGGGAAAGCACACCACTGCCCTTTCTCGTGGGTGATGATGGGAGAGGCATTTGGTTCGTCACTCTGATAGTTTCTGGGGAACTCGATGCCGCTGTAATAATCGTCGTCCGATGATGGAGCGCGCCGGTTCCAGTCGTCCAGACCACGGGCGCCGCCTTTTACGTGATAGTCGGAACCGCTGTCCCATGCCCAGCCTCCACCAACCGAAGCGCCTGCATAGATCTTCGTGGGGTCATACTTCTTCATTTCCTTCACCCAGTCGTTGCAGTAGCCCACCCAATCGCCGGCAGGCTCATTGCCGGCAGCCATCATCACAAACGAAGGATGATGGCCGTACTCGTCGATGATGCGCTTCGACTCTTCCATCAGGTACTCGTCGATCTTCATGCCCCAGCGCAAGCGCACCCCATGGTTGGGCCACGACGGGCCTTCGGGCTGAAGATAAATGCCCACTTGGTCGGCAGCATTGAAGGCCGCTTCGGGCGGACAATAGCTATGAAAGCGCACATGGTTAAGCCCATACTCCTTGCACTTGCGGAAGATGCGCAGCCACTCACGCTCGTCGGTGGGCGGATAGCCTGTTTCGGGGAAGCAACAGTTCTCCACTGTTCCGCGCAGAAAGAGCGGACGGCCATTGAGCTTGAGCTGACGGCCTTCCACAGCTATATCGCGCAGGCCGAAGGTGGTTTCATAGACATCATCACCTGCCTCGATGGTGAGCCGATAGAGATTCGGGGTGAACTCGTCCCACAGACGGGCATTCTTACCAAGGTCTATCACGAAACGCTCGGTGCTGCTGTCGGCCACACGCACTTCCTTTGCCACAGTAGGCTGTTGTCCTGGCATCAGCGGGCGCACCGTGAGCGACACTAAATAGTCTCTCATGGGCAGCACGCGCAGGCCCTTGAAATTGTTCTTCAGTTCAACCTTCACTTCACATTGGTGTTTCTCGGCATTAGGTACAATATGAACTCGCTTGATGTAGAGCCGCTTCCAATGTCCCTGCAGTTCGATGCGTCCCACAATGCCATTCCAGTTGCCCTGTGTCTGGTCGGTCACAGAGTGCGAGTCCTGACCTACGCAGACATTCTCAATGCCGTTGTAGACACGGATACTGATGTCGTTCTTCGCCCCCAGCTTGATGTATTTCGTCACATCATAACGGTGGGGAGTGGAGAGGCTCATTTCATGCCCGACCTTCTCACCGTTCACGTAGACGGTGGTCTCGATATGCGGACGTTCCAAGAAGAGCGTGATGCGCTGGTCGCCCCACGACTTGGGCACATAGACCAAGCGGTGATACCACGCGGCCCCGACATAGTGGCGTTCGGGCGTGAGGAAGAACGGGAACTTCATGGTTCCTCCCTCCTGACGATACTTCTCCATGTAGGGGTTGAAATAGAAACTTGAGTCGTAGAGCGAACCCGTCCACTGTGTCTTCACGCTCACGGGGATGCCCTTGCCATTGGTCAGCATCGAACCGGGCAGCATCACGTAGTCGTTATAGTCTGTGGGGACAGCCGTTCCCTCTGTGTCGCCCATGCGGAAGTCCCAGGCTCCTTCTAATGAGATGATTTGCTGGGCCTGCATATTCAAGCCGCAAAACAGGCAGATCAGGCTGATGATTTTTCTCATTCTGTCAAGTCGGTATAGGTTATCTCTACTTTTTTCACGCACTCACCAGCCGTTCGGTCGGCCTCACGAGGCAGATAGACGGGGGCATCGGGCTGTAACGGAAGAATGTGAAGCTCAAGGTCAGTGTACCCTTCGGGCAGTCGCCAAAGCCCATAAAGGAAAGGACGGCCATAATAGAAGTTGTCGGCCACCAGCTTGCCGCCGGCATAGAGGCGCGCACAGTCGCCACGATAATCGATGCTGAGCAGCGGTCTGAACTTCGTCACGGCAGTTTCTTCCACCTTTATCTTATATACGGCGGCCTGCTCCCAATCTGCCTCTGCCGGGGCTTCGGCCACTTTTGCCCGTCCCTTGACGATGGTACGCAAGGGGCCAGCCTCCTTCACCTTCTCGCAAAGGGCCTCCACCCTGACCTTTTCATGTACTCGCTGAGGAAGAAACAGGGATTCGGCCTCTTGTTGCGAAAGCAAGAAGATATTGTCACAGACAGGCTTTTCCAATCCCTTCGCTTTCACGTTCTTTAGTGTTTTTCCGTTCTGTAGGGCTATGGTGGTGGGAACGCCTGCTATCTGCATCATATAGATCTTGCCTTTACGTTTGGCCACAAGCTGGGCAGTGGCATAGCGGATGCCGTCGACATTCACGGGGAAGACGGCCATGCAGCCCGAAGGAATGTCAAGCTTAGGCAATTCTACACCACACGCAGACAACTGCACATTCTTCTTTGCAGAAAGATGCTGCAGCCGCTCGTAGTTGTTCACGAAAATGAAACCGCTCCCACCCTCAGAGCGCACTGCCCAGCGCAAGACAGAGTCTTCGCCTCGCTTTAGGTTCTGACGGGCTGGAAACGATGCCTCCATCGGGGCTAACAGCCCGCCGTAGTCCTGCATGAAAAGGTGGAGAGGACGCAAACGATAGTAAGAGACAGACGTCTGCCCAAACTCACCAAGCGGAGCCTGAAAGTCGTAGGTGCAGACAGGCAGGTCGTTGTTAGCCGTGCCAGGCGAGGTCTGCACCTCGTTAAGCGTATGCCGTTTTCCCTCAGGGTTAGTACCTCCATGATACATATAGTAGCCCAACAGGTTCGATCCGCTACCTAACTTCACCAAGGCCATGGAATAGGTGTCTTCGGACGAGATGAAAGGACGACGGTGATAGGCTGTAGCCATGCCGCCTCCCAGTTCGCAGGTGAAGTAAGGATAAAGCTCCATCCCGGCCTTTCCCTTGGGGGAGGAGGAATTTGCGATACTCTCCGCATCTTTGTCAGAACCGCTGTTTGAGACACTCCCTGCAACAGCCGACTCCTCTCCCAAAGGGGAGGCCGGGAGGGGGCTCTCCTTGAAATTGAACGCCTTGTAGTAGTTACCCACGCCCTCCTTCGTCTCTTTGTCCCAGAAGCCGTCGGCATAGTCGCCGTAAAGGGGCAGCATCTCGCCGAAAGGCACAGGTTTCGACAGTTCAGGCCATCCCGTTCGAGTATAGAAAGGAAGGTCGAAGCCGATCCGCAGGGCGATATGCTTCAGGGCCATCAGATAATCGCCGCTGCCACGATACTCATTATCGAACTGAGCAGCAACGACGGGGCCGCCGTCTTTCCACTGCAACCCCTGCACCTGAGTGAAAATCTGCCGATACAGTTTCTCGGCAAAACCAAGAAACACACTGTCTTTACTTCTCAGTTTGCAGCCTTTGGCAAACACCCAGTCGGGAATGCCGCCATTGCGCACCTCGCCATGGCAGAACGGGCCTAAACGCAGCACCACGGGCATCTCTTCCTGTCTGCATATATCTAAGAAGTCGCGCAGCGAACGCTGACCGTCCCAACGGAAAACGCCCTCATCCTCTTCTATATGGTTCCAGAACACGTAGGTGGCAATCATCGTCACCCCACCCTCTTTCATCTTCCTTACCTCGCACTGCCACTCAGAAGCTGGGATGCGACTATAGTGGATTTCACCCATCACAGGACACACGCGCCGTCCTTCAATCAGAAGGCTGTAACGGTCCCAGGTCACCTTCTTCCCAAAGTCAGCCGACTGCATGCTCAATCCCATCCAGAGGGAAAGACATGCAGCCAACAAATATTTCTTGTTCATAGAGCAGACGATTTTTATTTAATCAGGCGCAAAAATACAAAATAAAACCCAAAGCACCATATTTGAGCCATAGGTTTTATGATTTATTGGAAATCATCTGTTCTTATAGCAGATGGGAGCAGACTATATTTTCTGCTCCCATCTGTCAATAGAAATAGGACATAAGTTTATTTCACCACAACCTTTTGACCGCCAATAATATAGATGCCCTTGGGCAACTGACGGGCATTGCCGTTGACACGCATGCCTCCCAATGTGTAGATGGTCGGCACCGCATTGTCGTTCTGTGGAACTTCACGGATGCTTGAGAAGTTGATGGGCGTGAATTTATAACGGTTAGATCCGAGATTAAACTCCAGCTCATAGTGGGTGCTGCCATCGGTGGGAACAGGCAAGTTCCATGCGCCACCGTAGCTTCCGTAATAGGAATAGAACGAACCTTCTAACTCTGCGCTTCCGTCAGTGGATGGCATCATGAAATATCCGTCCCAATCACCATTTGTCATGGCTTCCTCACTGGCAATCTTAAACCATCCATCACCATTGCTTTGAGGGGCAGGTATCGTGATACGGTAGATAATGCCCTCGTCGGTGGTCAGGGGATAGCTGTCGTCTCCCAAGTTCCAGTTGTTCAATGATCCGATGTAGTAGTATTTTTCGAAAGGACCGTTGAACGTTCTCTGGTACATCAGCCTGTAGGGATTTCCCCAGATGAAGCGCGTATCGTCGGTATCGTAGAAGGCATAGAAGCCAGTAGTGGTGTTGTAGGTGACGACATAGTTGCCAGCAGGCACTGTCAGCTGGTCATTACCAGATTTGGCGTAGCCGAACGAGAAGCCTGTGTCGCCATACGGTTGGCCGTCGACAACAAAATGCAGCCGTCCTTCCTGCTCCATCGTGACGGTGCCTTGCCAAATATGGCCTGCGGCTGACTGCTGCATCGTAGCAGTTGCATCGCCGGCAATGTTCACGCTTCTGATACCGTTTGCCATGTCGTCTTTCTTCGTCAGTGTCAGGTAAGGATCGTGTACCCATTCGCCATTCTCACCTTGTCTCCATTCGGGATTCGTGTTCAATGTGATTTCGTAGGTACCAGTTTCGCTGACTGTAAACATCTGACTGGTCTCAGGCAAAAGACTGTCATAGCCATCATGCTTTTCTGCATTGCCCACGGTTCCGTCAAGCGTATAGAAATAATAGCTTGGAGTCATCTGTCGCAGCCAGAAAGGAGAGTCTTTTACCAAACATGTAGTCAGGGTATATTTTCCCGAATTCCATTTATCGGGTTGGTAGCTGGCATAGTCGATGTCCATAGGCAGCATGGAGGTTCCTATGCCGTCGCTGCTCAGTACCTGCTGACCGTTACCGATGCCACTGCCCACCAGATAATAGTTAACGGCATTCACGTTGTTGATATAAGGTAAGACGGTCATCTTCAACACATTCGACACACTCTCTTTGTTGCCAATTGTTGCCACACAGCGGATGTAGATATCAGTTGGCTTTACGGTGAAGTCTGAGTAGCGTTTTACATTATTCCACGCAAACAGCAACAATTCATCTAAATATTCACTGTTTATCTCACCTTCACCTGTCCAAGAGGTAGAGTAATAAGAATAGTAATTGTTATATTCTTCTGTAAAACTGTTCGACAGCGAGACCTGCAATCTGTAGCTGATTTCCGAGGCATCAATACCTGTTACGTTCGGACGTTGCCATGTGAAGTCCAGTTTCTCTACCTCGCGCAGTGCAACAGTCTGACTGGCAAAGTCGGGCGTGTTGAGGGTGAAGGTCTTGTCGATTGTCACTTTGTTGATGTCCATGTAGCCGGTATTCTGCACATAGTCTTCGCTGAGTTCCATCATGATATCGGGCAGAGGATAGCGTGCCAGATAGCCGTCAACGGACTTACCTGCCTGCTGACCGCCCTTCCAGTCCCACAGGTATTTGTCACCTGTGAACAGTCCCAAGCGGATGAGATCGCTGCGACGGCGGCCTTCAAACATGAACTCACGCGCCCACTCGTCGGCAATATCGCCAAGCGTCACTGTAGGAAGCGTACTGACATGGGCACGGGTGCGCAGCAGGTTCAGCATGCCAGCACCGTTAGTGGTGCAAGTACCGCCATGCAGGTGGGCATCGGCTTCGGCAAATGTCAGGTAGGCTTCGGCCAAGCGCATCAGCGGATAGTCGGTCTCTGCAAACTGCATACTGGGCGATGTGCCATCGGAACAAAGATTAGTAAACTTCACAACGGCATAGCCCTGAGAGAAACCTGCATTCAAATCGCTGATCTCCAATGTATGCCCTTGCGAGTAGAACAAGGCACGGTCATCGTTCTGCTGGTCGAACTTGCCCACCAATGTCTTGCGGGCACGAATGCCTGCCCATGTTTCCGTCATGCCGTTGCTGGGCATGTTGTAGTCGTAGCAAGCGGCAATCAGATAGGTGGTGCAGCCCCATGAAGGAGTCATCTCGCTACCAGCGTAAACGGGGAAAATCATTTCTTGTTGAGCACCATTTGTGTTATTGTCACCCATGAACAAATACCGGTAGTTGGTACATAGTGTATAGGCGTTGCTATCAATTACTTTCTTGGCATACGTCTGGGCTTCTGCCCACTGTGCTATACCTGTATAGACCTCAGCATTCAGATACAGACGGGCCAACAGTAACCATGCAGCTGCCTTGGACGGACGAGTATAAATCTCCGTACCCGATGCTGGCAAGTCAGCCTCGCATGCCTTCAGCTCATTCACAATGAAATCGAACAAAGCTGGGCATCCTACTTGCTTGGGACGTTCTATGGTGTTGTTCTTAAATGATTCTTCAAGAGCCGTTATTTCCTCTTCGCTCATCGTGCTGGTCTGCAGGCCAGCTGCTCTTATATAATCGTAGGCATTATTAAACAGATGAGTCTGTGTTGAAGTCATCAAAGGCACGTTGCCGAACAAGTCAAGCGCATGGAAATAGAACAGTGCCCTCAGGAACCGCACCTCTGCCCTGCGCTGCGCCAACGATATCGGGGCATTCTCAAGATAGAGATTGGCCTTGAATATTCCGAGATGAAGACGTGCAAACAGTGCTTTTGACAACGGGTTGTGATAGTCCCACGAGTCGCTGTTCAACTCTGGCAAACCTGGGTCATTCCACCAACAGGTAGCCTCATCAGTAGGAAGCTCGTTCAGATTCCAAAGTCCACGTACAAAATCAGAACTGCCTGCATCAACATTATTAATGTCGCCAACACCATTCTCTTCGTAAGGAGTCGACAGCATGCGATACAGGGCTTGATATATTTTCTCTTCGTTAAAGTCTGAAGCCCCAGTGACAATCTGTTTTCCGTTGGTATAGCTGATGGCATAGTTCTGTACCTCAGCACCTGAAACAGTGATGGGGTACTCGTATGCCTCAGCCTTAATCAAGGCAAAGCATATTAAAACAAGAATTGTAAATAGTTTTTTCATACGCATTTTATTTAGTTAATGAATCTGACCTATACCTACACGGCAGAAGTACGGAGCTGTTTAAGCCAGTTCCAGATGGAGATCGTAGAAAAACCTGTAAAAAATGGAGATACAGCCCTATACACGTTACGTGAAAACCGTTCTGTCCTCCTGCTTATTTCAGCTCTTGCAATTGAAAATTTCCAACGTTTCCATCCGTAAGTTTGGAGCATATCGCTGGAACCCTCCCTGAGACACTCGATAGTCTCTGGGTCCCTTCCTTCTGCCAGAGCGAATCCTTTTCGCTCTCGGTGGCAAAGATAGCACAAAAAATCCAAACCGCCAAGCGATTCGGAGAAAAAAGGAGCTTATTTGTTATTATATCCGTCGTTTCAAAATCTCAGAATTAACACGGGTATCCCAAACATCTAATATTCTTACCGTATCTGAGGAAGGGTAATAAACATAAATCAGTTTAAAACGTCGATTCACCAAACTCATAACATGCGTAAGCCAGGCATTCATCTAACACACGACTTGCTCTTTTTTGCCAGATTATTTTAGCCATGGATACTTTTGGTATAGTTCTGTCCACATCTGTTCAGATGGAATCCACTTTTCAGAGTCTTCAACTCCAGCATCCACTTCGTCCAAATCAGCTTCCATCTCAGCTACATGCCGTTCAAAGACTTCTGGATCATCAGTAAAGAAGCCGAACAAACCAAGAGGAATATGATCTATCTTCTCAGCCTCATCATCCATATAGGCAATGCCAGATAATTCAACTCCTTTCGTTGTATATGCTACGGCAGGTTCACCGGCCACCATGGAACCGTAGCCATTCTCTTCTTCAATACTTGGATATTTTTTCCCTTCCATTTTATACTGCATTAAAATATCTATGCAACAAATGCGCGGAATAAAATTACAAAAAAGTCACATATCCCACAAACTTTCCTATTACTTTTTGTTTGAATGTGAGAATAAATACCTAATTTTGGAACCTATAGGCCATTATTAATGGGATTACCTAATCCATCAGCCGACAATCAAACATCAATCATCCCACCATTGAAGTCAAATCATGTCACAATTAAA
>CAMYVQ010000063.1 GCA_947302435.1 uncultured Prevotella sp.
TTTGTCACTCAGACGCTCCAACTCGCCTTCTATCACGGCATAGTAGATTTCCTCCTTCGATTTGAAATAGGTGTAAAGCGTACGTCTGCCTTTCCCTGACTGGGTGGCAATGTCGTTCATCGTGGTGTTCTCCAAACCGTTTTTGGCAAACAACTGGCGGGCCACGTCAACGAGTTTTTGTCTAGTCTTTGAAATTGACATAATAGTGTCCTCCTATTGCTTTTAGAAATTGCACACGGGCATTACTGTGTGCAAAAGTACACATTTCCTTTGAAATACGCAAGAAATCAGCAAGAAAAAGTTAGCAAAAAAGCAAAATTACAAAAAAGTAGCATAAATATTTGCGTAATTCAAAAAATAGTCGTACCTTTGCAGCGCTTTTCGAGAAAAGCCCTGCGAAATCAGGCTTCGCCTCAGCAAAGAGCGAGCTCTCTGCATTCGGTTTGCGCTGATTTTGCACCCAATAACATCGCGGAGTGGAGCAGTTGGTAGCTCGCCAGGCTCATAACCTGGAGGTCGCACGTTCGAATCCTGCCTCCGCAACTAAGAAGCCCGATGGTAACATCGGGCTTCATTGATTTTATTATGTGCTGTCTTATTCGTCTGGCAGGAAGAGTGGGTCTTCGGGCATCACCATGATGGGTTGGGTGTTGAAGGCCTGCATGATTTTTTCAGGCACATATTCGTTGGGAACTACCAGACGGAACATGAACTCGCGGAACCAGCGGTCGGTCATGATCATGCAGCCCTGCTGTCCCCATGAGGCTCCCCAAGAGTTCTCTACTTTCCATTTCTTGGCATTGCCTTCGGCATCGAGGTCTACAGCTGAAAGTGTCATGGCATGCGTGGAGCCGCTGTCGAAAGTCGCTATGCGGTCGGCCTTCGACATGCCGAAAGTGGTGCCGAACAGCGAACCGTAGTCGAAGTTCTCAAGGTCGGCATAACCGCGTTTACGGTCAAGGAACTTTGCCACATCGTAGCTGGAGTAGAGCTTGCGCCCGTCCTTCAGGGCGGCAATGGCCATCTGTTCGATGTCGTCCATGGGCAGGTTCACGTATTTCCAGTTGTGGCCGTCGTAGGTGTGGCGGTCGTACTCCACCTCGAAGGTCTTGTAGTACTCATGGCGTGGGTCGTTCATGACCATGATGAAGGTACCGTTGAGCGGCTTGCCTACCACCTCTTTATAGAATGTAAGAGGGGTGTACTCCTTGGCCTCGCCAATGGACTTTCCCTTCTCGTTCTTGAAAGCGTAGGTAAACTTGGCAGGCGGTTCGCCGATGGTGAACAGCAGTAGATGGTAGATCTGGCTCAGCATGAGGGTCTTGGCCTTTTCGATGGCGGCAGGCTTTTTGTCTTTCTGCACCATGTCGCGCAACTGTAGGCCGTATTCGCGCAGTTTCGAGGAAATCAGTTGACGGGCGCGGTTAGTGTTGTCGCTCGAATACGTCTCGGGCATCACCTCGCTGGGCACCAGTCCGTATTTGTCGGCCAGATCGGCCACGCCGCAGAACGTACCGCCGTCGTTGATGGGATGGTGGAAGAAGAACTGCACGCGCTGGTCGTCAATAGGCTTCTTGCCAGTGTCGATGATGCCTTGTAGCATGAGGTTGGCTTTCTCCAACTGGTCCCAGAAGAAGAGGTAGGCCTGCGAGAAGCTGACGGTGAGCGAGTCGGTGCGCTTCTGGAAGTCGCCGCGCAGCACGTTCATGCCGCTGAACATCCAGCAACGGCCCGACTGCTGTTGGTCGGTGATGCTCTGTTTTTTCGTCTCAACGCTGAAGTAGGTGTCCAATGCGCCAGCATTGGCGTGACTGCGTGTCAGGTCGTCGATGGAGTTGCCGGCTATGGCATTCATCAATGCGCGTTCAGTGCCATTGAGTTGCTGTTCTTTCTGGATGTCGCGAAGCATCGATTCCGAGATGCCGCCGTTTTTCGTTTGGCCAAAGGCCGAAACTGTGACCAACAGAGTGAGGCAAATAAAGGTTTTTCTATTCATGATTGACAGATTTAGGATCATTTGTAATTAGCCGCAATGGAAGTAACGTGTGACGAGTTTGAGGATTTCTTCGGGCTTGTCCTCAATGTCCTTGCGTAGCGTGGCGTCGTCGAAGGCACGTAACTGGGCAATGATGCCGTCGATCATCGCTGGTGAAAACACATCATACTGCTCGAAGACGGAACGCTGACGTTCTATACAGTCGGCAGAAGCCGTGCAGGAATCTGGTAGCTGGGCTAACTGTGCCAGACGGTCGGCGTTTTGGGCATCGTGGATGTTCACGTTGACGTAGGTGTCCTCGGCCACTTGAAGCGCATTCTCCATCTCAAAGCCGTGACGGCAGGCAACGCAGAGGCCGGCTAACAGTTGGTACAAGTCGGCAGAGCCGTCGGGGGAACGCATCTCAACGGTCTGTTTGTTGAGTGAAGAGTGAAGAGTGTAGAGTGAAGAATGAAGAGTGAAGAGTGAAGAATTTGCTGCCGCTGTCCCTGGTGCGGTAGCAAATTGGCTTTCCCCTTCGGGCCGCCGAGCTAAACCTTCTTCACTCTTCACTCTGCACTCTTCACTCTCATTTGCTACGGCTGACATGTCAATACCTGCTGCCCAGCCGAGAGGTACACGGACGAGCACTGAGCGGTTGCGGTCGCCCCAGCAAACGTTGGTGGGTGCCTCCTGATGGGGTACAAGGCGGAAATAGCTTGTCGGATTCTTGTTGCCAAAGGCGGTGATGGCAGGAGCCACGTCCATCATACCGGCAATCATTTTGCGGGCGGCCTCGCTGAGCACTCCCTCCTGAAGCATCTGGTTTCTGCCGTCCTTCATGATGCGCATGTGGATGTGCAGTCCAGAGCCTGCCTTTCCCGTGGTGATCTTTGGGGCGAAGGTCACGTCGTAGTCCTCTTCGTAGGCCAGGTTGCGGATGACCCACTTGGCCAGCATTAGCTGGTCGGCGGCCTGTTCCACAGGGACGGGCAAGAACTCTATCTCGTTCTGCTCGTAGGTGAGGCCGTCGAGCGTGAAGTTGCCCACCTCGGAATGACCGTACTTGATTTGTCCGCCTGTCTGTGCGATGTATTTCATGCACTTGGTGCGGAAAGCGTTTGTCTTGGCGTATGGAGCCGACTCATGGTATCCGTGTTGGTCGACGGCAGGGAACACCCCTTCTTCTGCAGAAATGACATAATACTCCAGTTCGCCCATGGCCTCGAACTGCATGCCTGTCACCTTGGTGAAAGTCTCCGAGGCTTTGCGTAATGTCTGTTCGGGCGCACTGGCCAGAGGCTGACCGTCCTTGTCGAAGAACGAGCAAAGCATGGTGAGCGTTGGAATCTCGGCAAAGGGATCGAGGAAAGCAGTGCGGAAACGGGGAAGGACGTAAAGGTCGCTGGAACCAGCCTGGATGAAAGAGAAAAGACTGCTGCCATCGACGCGCTCTCCACAGGTGAGAATGGTTTCCAGATAGTCTAAGTCGGTGATGACGAAATTGAGTGTCTTCAGCTTGCCGTCGCCTCCGGGATACATGAAGTTTACCATCTGTATTTCATTCTCGCTGATGTAGCGGATGATGTCCTCTTTTGTAAACTGTGCCGCAGGTTTCTGTAGGTAAGCCACTACAGGATTGGCATTGAGCGTTAGGTGTTTATTGGTCATTATAGTTCGGTTTTGGTAAATAATGCGTACAAAGATACGATTTATTATCGATAATATATACAAATGAGAGAAAAATAATTGATTAAGTGGTATAGATGTCGATATTTTTGCTTACTTTTGCCCAAAATATGAAAAAAGAAGATTTTCAAGCCTCTTTGGAGCAACATGATGAGCTGATTGAGTGTATTCGCCAGTCGGCGCATGAGCTGCATCAGAGCGTAAACCAGACCTACGGCAAGCATTTGCCTTACGGATATCATCTTGACATGGTGGCAGTCATCGCTCGCGAATACGGCCATCTTGTATGTGTACAGGAAACTGATGTGGTGCCTATGATGTTCGGCGCCTACTATCATGACAGTATTGAAGATGCCCGTCTGACCTATAATGATGTAAGGAAGGTTGCAGCCAAGTATATGAATGAGGATCAGGCCTTGATGGCTACTGAAATAGTCTATGCACTGACAAATGAGAAAGGGCGCAACCGTGCTGAACGGGCAAACGGGAAATATTATGCCGGCATTCGTGAGACACCCTACGCGCCATTCATGAAGCTTTGCGACCGGATAGCGAATATCACTTTCAGTTGCCGTAGCGAAGATGCCGACAACATCCGCATGAAGGAAGTCTACAAGGCCGAAGTTCCCCATTTCCTTTCTGCCATCAATCCACATAGTGACGACCAGCACTTATTGGTTCCGTTGGAACTGATAGAAGTGTTGGCCGAGATACTAATTGACGAGTTGGAGCGTGAAGAATGGCTGAAAGGGATTCGCTGATTAAGCGTTCCTTTTCAGCTCTTCAATCATTTGGTCAAGTTTACGCAACTCTCTTGGGATGCGGATGTTTTGCGGGCAGTGTGGTTCGCATTGTCCACAGCCGATGCAGTGGTCGGCCTGACGGTTGCGGGGAACCGAGCGGTCGAGACTGATCAGGTATTTCCTACGGTTCGACCGGTATTCGGGATCGCCTGTATCGCGTGGCAGGATGCCGTCGTTCTTGCATTTGTTGTAATGGACGAAGATGCCGGGGATGTCAACACCGTAGGGACAGGGCATACAGTATTTGCAGTCGTTGCAGGGAATATTTTCCAAGCCTACAATCTTTGTGGCGATGTTGCCATGCAGATACTCCATCTCTTCCTCGGTGAGCGGAGTCAGCGGACAATAACTGAGCAGGTTGTCTTTCAGATGCTCCATGTAGGTCATGCCGCTAAGCACAGTGAGCACCCCTTCGGGCGTACCGGCATAGCGGAAAGCCCACGAAGCCACGCTGCGTTCGGGATTGCGCTGTTTCAGTTCGTTCACCAAATATTGTGGCAGATTGGCCAATCGCCCACCTAACAGCGGTTCCATGATGACGGCTGGAATGCCGAGTTTTTGTAGTTCGTCGTACAGGTAGTGGGCATCTACGTTGCGGTTGTTGATTTCGTTGGCGAAGTCCCAGTCCAGATAGTTCAGCTCTATCTGCACAAAGTCCCAATGGTATTTTTCAACCAAGGCAAGCACTTCGTCGAACACAGCCTTGTAGCCGTGGAAAGAGAAGCCGAGGTTACGGATACGGCCAGCCTCGCGCTCTTTCACAAGAAAATCCATGATGCCGTTTTCCACGTAGCGGTGGTTGAACTCATCCATGCTTCCGCCAACGGCATGCAGTAGGTAATAGTCGATATAGTCCACCTGCAGCTCCTTCATGGAGTTTCTGTACATTTCGATAGACTTCTCCTTGCTCCAGAATTGGGAATTGAAGTTCGAAAGTTTCGTGGCAACGAAATATTCACTGCGCTTGTGACGACTCAGGGCAATACCTGTGCAATGCTCCGACTGTCCTTGACAATAGACGGGCGACGTGTCAAAATAGTTCACGCCGTGCTCAATGGCATAGTCCACCTGGCGGTTGATCATGTCTTGGTCGAACTCCTTGTCGTTGTCTACCTTGGTTGGCAGGCGCATCATGCCATAGCCCAGCAACGAAACCTTGTCGCCCTTGGGATTGGTGCGGTAGGTCATCTGGCCGACAGGCGGTTCTACCTGTTTTTTGTATTCCTCTGTGGCTTTTGAATCCTGCTTTTTGCCTGTGCAGGCAGCAACGGCTGCAGCAGCAGTGCCAGCACCGAAAATTTTCAGAAACGAGCGACGTGAAACGGTCTCTTGATGATTATATTTGTAGTTCTCCATACTTTTGTTCTTGATAAATAGTCAATAAATGTCTGTTCCTCTATCCCTTTGGTTGGGGAATCAAATTTTTCGGTGTACCTCATGCCCCTCAACATAGATGGCTGAATACGGACGGGCAGGGCAGACATATTCGCAGGCACCGCATCCGATGCAGACAGCCTCGTTGACGGCAGGCACTGTGGGCGATTCTTCATCGTTCTCGTCAAGGGGAATCATCTCAATGGCCCCTACGGGACAGTGACGGGCACAGTTGCCGCACTCCACACCGTCAGTGATAGGCACACAGTTCTTCTTGATCCATACCGCATGACCGATCTGGATGCTCGATTTCTCTTCGCGATCGATGGGTTTGATGGCTCCGGCTGGACAGACCTCAGAACAGCGGGTACATTCCGGGCGGCAGTGTCCGCGCTCATAGCTCATCACGGGTTGCATCAGGTGCATTAAGTCTGTCGATGGACGTAGCACGTCGTTCGGACACTCACTCACACAGAGCAGACAGCCTGTGCAGTGTTGAGCCATGTTCTGAACAGAGAGCGATCCTGGAGGCGTGAGCGGTGTCTGGCGTTCGGGGGCTACCTTGTCTTCCAAATCGATATAGCCGCCATCGAAGATTTTGTCTTTCTCTTGAGCCAGTGCTGCCGTGGCAAGAAGAGAAGAGGAAAGAAGGAACGAACGCTTGGATGTATCCACGTCAGATTTAGTTGCATCCGACTTTGACGCAGATGTGTCCTGTGCTTTCTTGTGCAGGTGAGCATTGTCGTAGCGTAATGCTCCGAACTTGCAGCTCTCAATACAGTCGCCGCAGACCACGCAACGCGAGTAATCGACGGTGTGGTTCTTATAGTCGATGCAGGCGGCTTTACAGTTCTTGGTGCAAAGCGAGCAGTTGCGGCATTTGTCCGTGTCGAAATGGATTCTCAGCCACGAGAAACGGCTAAGGAAACTGAGCACTGTACCTACGGGACAAACCGTGTTACAGTAGGTACGACCGTTGCGCCAGGCAAGGACGACGAGTATAACCAGTGTCAGTGCTGCTATGATAAGCACGGGCAATGACTTCATCCATACGTCGACCGAGTAAAAGGCATAGCTGTCGTAGTGTTCGGCTATTGATGCCAATACGTTGTTACCCATCTTCCATAAAGGTTGGAAAATCATGGTCATGATGCGGCCAAAAGCACTATAGGGAGCCAATAGTTCGAAGAGTGAGCCGACACCTGCCAATAGTGCAATGATGAAGACCGCCATGACAGGATAACGCAGCCACTTCACCTCTTTCGAGTAGCTATAGCGATTTTTCTTGGCTTTCTTTCCGAGCCAGCCGAAGAGGTCTTGCATCACACCTAAAGGACAGATGACCGAGCAGTAGATGCGCCCGAATACAAGTGTCAGTACCACAAGTAGGGCAATGACGACCGCATTGAGGGCCAGAACGGCTTCAAGTGCCTGCATCTTGGCCATCCATGACAGCCAGTGGTGGGCAGTACCCGTAAAGTCAAGGAACAGTGCAGTGAGTCCTATCAGGAACACACTTGCAAGCGAAATTCTAATTTTTCTTAGCATTGTTTAGCTTTGTTTTGTTGAGTTTTACAATCCAAATGCTCATTTCGTAGAGCAGCCATATTGGCAATGCCACTACGAGTAGTGTAAAGGCATCCGTGGTCGGCGTGATGATGGCCGAAATCACGAGAATGGCCACAACTGCATGACGGCGGTACTGCGACATCATCGTTCCGTTGATAAGCCCCATCTTGCCGAGAATGGCACAGACCACGGGTAGTTCAAACACGACACCCATCACGAAACTCATTCCGATAAGCGTGTCGATGTAGCTCTGTAGGGTCAGCATGTTCGCCACATCGGGGCTTACCTGATAAGTGCCTAAGAAACGCACCGTCAGCGGGAAAATGATCAAGTAGTCGACTATCGTACCGATGATGAACATCACGTAGGCCGAGACGACAATCCAAATGGCTGCCCTCCGCTCGTTCTGATAGAGTCCGGGAGCAATGAAGCCGAAGAGTTGGTAGAGCACGTATGGCGATGCCAACAGCAATCCTGCGTAAATGGCCACTCGCATGTGGGTCATGAACTGCTCCGTTAGCCCCGTGTTCATGAGACTGACCTGAAAGTCGTTCTCCACCCCTAACAGCCTATAGCTGATGAAGTCGCCCGATCGTGGGGCCAATACCACGCCGAAGAGCCAGTCTTTTAGGAAAAATGCAGCTATCGCTGCTATGGCTACGACCAACAGTGACCGTAAGATGACACTGCGCAGTTCGTCGAGATGATCCCAGAAAGTGGCTTGTTCACTCATGCTTCGGGTCAGCTTGCTTTACTTTGTCTCTTCTTTCGTCTCTTCTTTTTGATCAAGACTGTTCATGCCGTCCTTGAAACTCTTCACGCCTTTGCCCAAGCCGTTCATCAGTTCTGGAATCTTTTTTCCGCCGAAGAGCAGCAAGACGACTAATGCGATGATGAGAATCTCATTGAGACCGAGACCTCCAAATAGTAATAGGTTTGTCAACATTGTTTAGTTATGAATCTAAATCCGATTGCAAATTTACATAAAAAAACTATAATTGACTTGTGTTTCATGTTTTTTTTGTAATTTTGCGCCGAAATTTCACAAAATCGCTGAATAAGCGGTATTCAATCGATTGAGTAAAACTTAAAATTGGTTTTTAGGAATGAATATTTCTTATAAATGGCTGAAGGAGTATGTCGATTTCGACTTGACGCCGCAGCAGGTGTGCGATGCACTTACCTCTACGGGACTTGAGGTCGATGCTCTGGAAGAAGTTCAGACAATTCGTGGTGGTTTGAAGGGGCTGTATGTCGGTAAGGTGTTGACGTGCGAACTCCATCCCAATAGTGACCACTTGCATGTAACTACCGTGGATTTAGGCAAAGGCGAGCCGTCTCAAATTGTTTGTGGTGCTCCTAATGTGGCTGCAGGACAGAAAGTGATTGTCGCTGATTTGGGCTGTGTGCTTTACGACGGTGACAATGAGTTTGTCATCAAGAAGTCGAAGTTGCGCGGCGTTGAGTCCTGTGGCATGATCTGTGCCGAAGACGAAATCGGTATTGGTACTTCTCACGATGGCATCATCGTATTGCCTGAGGATGCAGTGGTGGGTATGCCTGCCGCTGAGTACTATCATTTGGAGAGCGACTGGCTGATTGAGGTTGACATTACGGCCAACCGTGCCGACGGCCTCTCACATTGGGGCGTGGCTCGTGACCTCTATGCCTGGCTGAAACAGCGCAAGGCCGAGGGCCTTATCAGCTATGCCCCCAGTTTGCATCGTCCAGTGGTCGGCGATTTTGTCGCCGACAATCACGACCTCCCCATCAAAGTGGAGATAGAGAACACCGAGGCTTGCAAGCGCTATGCTTGTGTGAGCATCACGGATTGCGAGGTGAAGGAGAGTCCTGAATGGTTGAAGAACAAACTGCAGACCATCGGCCTGCGTCCTATTAATAATATTGTAGACATCACCAACTATGTGATGATGGCATACGGTCAGCCCCTGCATTGCTTCGATGCCGACATGGTGAAAGGCCATAAGATTGTGGTGAAGACGATGCCAGAGGGTACGCCGTTCGTCACCCTCGACGGTGTGGAGCATAAACTTAGTGACCGCGACCTGGCTATCTGTAATGCCGAGGAACCCATGTGTATTGCCGGTGTGTTCGGCGGAAAGGGTAGTGGCACCTACGAGACGACGAAGAACGTGGTGCTCGAATCAGCCTACTTCCATCCCACATGGATTCGCAAGTCGGCTCGTCGTCATGGCCTTTCCACCGATGCCTCGTTCCGCTTCGAGCGTGGCATTGACCCCAATGGCGTGATCTATGCCTTGCAACAGGCTGCCTTGCTCTGCAAGGAATTGGCTGGTGGCAAGATTTCGATGGACATCTGTGATGTTTATCCTGAGCCTATCGAGAATGCCCGCGTGGAACTGAAGTACGACTACGTGAAGTCGCTGATCGGCAAGGAGATTCCCAATACTACGATTAAGGCTATTTGCGAGTCGCTGGAGATGAAGGTGCTTGCCGAAACCCCTGACATGCTGACACTCGAAGTGCCTGCCTATCGCGTCGATGTGACCCGTCCCTGCGATGTGGTTGAGGATATTCTGCGCATCTATGGCTACAACAATGTCGAGATTCCCACACAGTTGAAGTCGAGCCTTGTCATCAAGGGCGAAGAAGACCGTAAACATAAACTGCAAAACCTTGTGAGTGAGCAGCTTGTGGGTGCTGGCTTCAATGAGATTCTCAACAACTCGTTGACCAAGTCTTCGTACTACGACGACAAACAGAACGTTGTGAAAATCATGAATCCCCTCTCAAGCGACCTTGGCGTGATGCGTCAGACGTTGCTCTATGGCGGTCTGGAGAGCATTGAGCACAATGTGAAGCGCAAGGCGCAAAACCTCCGCTTCTTCGAGTTCGGCAACTGCTATTTCTTCGACCCGGAGAAAGCCAACGACGAAGACCCCATGCAGGCCTACAAGGAAGAAAACTACATGGGCATCTGGATTACAGGTAAGCGCGTGGAAGGCTCTTGGGCGCATCCCAATGAAGACTCCACCTATTTTGAACTGTCTGCATTTGTGCAGAACATCTTGCAGCGCATCGGCATGAAGTCCGGTCTGATGGTGACGAAGAAATCGGAGAATCCTGATTTCTCGGCAGGTCTCGTCATTGAGAACCGTGGCGGCAAGAAACTCATTGAGATGGGTGTGTTGTCGAAAAAACTCCTGAAGCGGTTCGACCTCACGCAGCCAGTCTATTTTGCTGAACTGAACTGGACACAGCTGATGAAGGCCACAAAGAAGAACGAGGTGACCTTTACCGAGATTTCCAAGCATCCGGCTGTGAGCCGCGACCTGGCTCTGTTGATTGACAACAACATCGAGTTTGCACAGATAGAGCAGATTGCCCGTCAGACGGAGAAAAAGCTGCTGAAGAAGGTAGAGCTCTTCGATGTCTATGAAGGCGACAAACTGCCTGCTGGCAAGAAGTCGTATGCCGTCAACTTCATTCTGCAAGATACGGAAAAGACCATGAACGACAAGCAGATTGAGGCTGTCATGCAGAAGCTTATCACAAACCTGAAGAAGCAATTAGGAGCAGAGCTGAGGTAGGCTTCGCCCCCTAAGTTAGGGGG
>CAMYVQ010000064.1 GCA_947302435.1 uncultured Prevotella sp.
ACTGTCGGGCAAGTGCCCACACCACAGGGACGGTCATGGCCACATCGCCCATGGCTGAGAAACGGATGACAAGGATATGCTCGTGCTTCATGTGTAAGCCCCCAACCCCCTAACTTAGGGGGCTTTTGGTGTTGTACAGCACCGGGTTGGTGCTGGGATCGTTGTACATCTTCATTTGGCGGTAGACCTTCATCACCTTGCGACCGGCCTGATAGTCCTCAAGCAGCTGGTCGATGGCCAAAGAAAGGTCTTTCTGCTGTTCGAGCAGCACGCTGAGCTTCATCTGGCATTTCTCGCGGTGTGCGGCATCGGCATCCTTACGGTTCACCTGCTCCTCCATGTGGTAGATCTTCAGGGCCAGAATGCTCAGGCGGTCTACGGCCCATGCCGGGCTCTCTGTGTTCAGACGGGCATCGGGTAGGGGAGTGACGTTGCTGTAGAGCTTGCGGAAATAGCTGTCGATGTCCTCCACAAGGTCGGTGCGGTCCTGGTTCGAGCGGTCTATGCGGCGTTTTAGTGACAGAGCCTCCTGCGGGTCGATGTGTGGGTCACGGATAATGTCTTCGTAATGCCACTGCACCGTGTCGATCCAGCACTTCAGGTAGAGGCTGTAGTCAATGTTGTCGCGGTCGTAGGGATTATGGATCGGGGTGTCCACATTATCGGTCAGATGGTAGTCGTTGATTACCTGCCGGAAAATGTGATTAGCATGCTCTGTAAAACTCATAAATGAATCAATTTGTCGTTATTGTTTTCTATAGTACAGTTGTATCGAATTGCAAAACTACGTAATCTTTTTCATATCTGCAACTATTCAATATTATTTTTAAGAAAAAATATGTAACTTTGCAAGCAAAAAGACAAAACATGGCAAAGAATGACGGGCAGCTGACACCCATGATGCAGCAGTTTTTCGATCTGAAAAAGAAGCATCCCGATGCGGTTCTGCTCTTCCGCTGTGGTGATTTCTACGAGACCTACTGTGACGATGCCATCGTGGCATCGCAGATTCTCGGTATCACGCTCACCAAGCGCAACAACGGCTATAACAAGGGCGACGAGATGGCGGGATTTCCCCATCACGCCCTCGACACCTATCTGCCCAAGCTCATACGGGCCGGCAAGCGTGTGGCCATCTGCGACCAGTTGGAAGACCCGAAGCTGACGAAGAAGCTGGTGAAGCGCGGCATCACCGAACTGGTGACACCCGGCGTGGCCCTGAGCGACAATGTGCTGAACTACAAGGAGAACAACTTCCTGGCATCGGTGCATTTCGGAAGGTCGGCCTGTGGCGTGAGCTTCCTCGACATCTCTACGGGCGAGTTTCTGGTGGGGGAGGGCACGCACGACTATGTTGAGAAGCTGTTGGGCAATTTCCAGCCCAAGGAGGTGCTCTTTGAGCGCAGTCGCCGTGCCGACTTCGAGCGGTTCTTCGGCACGCGCCATGTCACCTTCCAGCTCGACGAATGGGTCTATACCGAGGAGACGGCCCAGCAGAAGCTGTTGCGCCATTTCGGGGTGAAGTCGCTGAAGGGCTTTGGCGTGGCCCATTTCCATGAGGGCATCACTGCCGCCGGGGCCATCCTGCAGTATTTGGAGATGACGCAGCACACGCAGATAGGCCATATCACCACGCTCTCGCGCATCGAGGAAGAGAAATACGTGCGGCTCGACAAGTTCACCATCCGCTCCTTGGAGCTGGTGCAACCCATGCAGGACGACGGTCGTTCGCTGCTCGATGTCATCGACCGCACGGTGTCGCCTATGGGCTCACGACTGTTGCGCCGCTGGCTGGTGTTCCCCCTGAGGGACCGTAAGCCCATCGAAGAACGGCTCGACGTGGTGGAATGCTTCTTCCGCGAGCCTGATTTCCGTCAGCTCATCGACGAACAGCTCCACCGCGTGGGCGACTTGGAGCGTATCATTTCAAAGGTGGCCGTAGGCCGCGTCTCGCCCCGCGAGGTGGTTCAGCTGAAGGTGGCGCTCGAAGCCATCGCCCCCATCAAGGCCGCCTGCCTTGCAGTACCGGGTGCTGAGACACTGTCGCAGCAGGGCTATTCCGCCCTCCGCCTCATTGGCGAGCGCCTCTCCCTTTGCGAGGCCATCCGCGACCGCATCGCCCGCGAGGTGAAGCCCGATCCGCCCCAGCAGATCCAGAAAGGCGGCGTGATGGCCGACGGCATCAGCCCCGAGCTCGACGAGCTTCGCCATATCGCCTACTCCGGCAAGGACTACCTGCTCCAGATCCAGCAGCGCGAGGCCGAGCTGACGGGCATACAGTCGCTGAAGATTGGCTACAACAATGTCTTCGGCTATTATTTGGAAGTAAGAAACACCTACAAGGACAAGGTGCCTGCCGAATGGGTGCGCAAGCAGACACTGGCACAGGCCGAACGCTACATCACCCAGGAACTGAAGGAATACGAGGAAAAGATTCTTGGGGCCGAGGACCGCATCCTCTCCCTTGAGGCGCAGCTCTTCGCCGCCCTCGTGACCGACATCCAGAAATATATCTCTGAGATACAGGTCAACGCCTCGCTCCTGGCGCATCTCGATGTGCTCCTGGGCTTTGCCAAGGTGGCCGAGGAACGCCGCTATGTGCGGCCCGTCATCGACGACTCGGCGGTCATCGACATCCGGCAGGGCCGCCATCCGGTCATCGAGACGGAACTGCCCGTAGGCGAGAGGTATGTGCCCAACGATATTCTCCTGGACAACGAGCGGCAGCAGATTATGATTATTACGGGTCCGAACATGGCCGGTAAATCGGCGCTGCTGCGTCAGACGGCCCTCATCGTACTGCTTTCCCAAGTGGGTTGTTTCGTGCCTGCAGAGGCCGCGAAAATAGGTTTGGTGGACAAGATTTTCACCCGTGTGGGGGCTTCAGATAATATTTCGTTGGGCGAATCGACTTTCATGGTCGAAATGACCGAGGCTTCGAACATCCTGAACAATGTCTCGCCGAAGTCGCTGGTGCTCTTCGACGAACTGGGGCGCGGCACTTCGACCTACGACGGCATTTCCATCGCCTGGGCCATCGTGGAGTATCTGCACGAACAGCCGAAAGCCCGTGCGCGAACGCTCTTCGCCACCCATTACCATGAGCTGAACGAGATGGAGAAGAATTTCTCGCGTATCAAGAACTATAATGTGTCGGTGAAAGAGGTCGACGGCAAGGTGATTTTCCTGCGTCGTCTGGAACCTGGCGGCAGCGAGCATTCCTTTGGAATCCATGTGGCTGAGATTGCGGGCATGCCGCGCAGCATTGTGAAGCGGGCCAACATCATTCTGAAGCAGTTGGAGGCCGACAACGAAGGGGTGGGGAAGGCTGCCAAGCCTACTGCCGAGATTGCTGGCAGTCGCGAGGGCATGCAGCTCTCGTTCTTCCAGCTCGACGACCCCGTGCTCTGTCAGGTTCGCGACGAAATATTAGGCCTCGACATCAACAACCTGACTCCCGTCGAAGCCCTCAACAAGCTCAACGAAATCAGGAAGATCGTGGCAGGGAAATAAAAGGTTCGTCCTATAGTTTCCGCGCTTTCTTCCACCCTTTCCACATATACCATGCTCCCACGGCCATGAACGGCACTGAGAGCAGCTGTCCCATGTCGAAGAGCAGGCCTTCCTCGAAGGCTTCCTGCACTTCCTTGGTATATTCTATGAAGAAGCGGAAAGTGAAGATATAGGTGAGACAGAGTCCGAAGAAGAATCCCGTGCCAACAAACTGCGGACGACGGCGGTAAATGAACCACATCAGGCCGAACAGCAGGGCGTAGGCAATGGCCTCGTAGAGCTGTCCGGGATGGCGCGGCAGCATGTCAACACGCTCGAAAATGAACGCCCAGGGTACGTCGGTGGCGCGACCGATGATCTCTGAGTTCATGAGGTTGCCCAAGCGGATGAAGCAGGCGGTGGTTCCCGTGGCAATGGCAATGTTGTCGAGCACGCGCCAGAGTCCCAAGCCAGTGTGCTTCACATAGAGCAGCAGGGCAATGATAAGTCCCAGGGTTCCGCCGTGCGAGGCCAGTCCTTGATAGCCCGTCATTTGCCACGACCCGTACTGGTCGATATGGATGGGCAGCAGCATTTCCACAAAGCCTTTCCACGACGTAAGGAAATAGTCGGGCTGGTAGAAGATGCAATGCCCTAACCGGGCACCGATCAGGATGCCTAAGAAGCAGTAGAGGAACAGCGGCTCGAACAGTTCTTCCTTGATCTGTTGTTCTTTGAACAGCCGTTTCACCACCAAGTAGGCCAGCAGCAGTCCCACCAACCAGCACAGCGAGTACCAGCGGAACGCCAAAGGGCCTAAGTGGAAAGCCTCTAAGTCAGGGTTCCAGAGAATGAATAATAATGACCCACCCCCAACCCCTCCCGAGGGAAGGGGAGTTGATATAGTCAGTAAAGAATCTGTTATCATATATTCTCTATTTATAATAGTCTATTTTAATTCCCCTCCCCTCGGGAGGGGTTAGGGGTGGGTCTTACACATTAAACCTAAAGTGCATAATATCCCCGTCCTGCACCACATAGTCCTTGCCTTCTACGCCCATCTTTCCGGCTTCGCGCACGGCGGCCTCACTGCCATATTTCAGGTAGTCCTCGTACTTGATGACTTCGGCACGTATAAAACCTTTCTCGAAGTCGGTGTGGATCACGCCGGCGCACTGTGGGGCCTTCCAGCCTTTCTTGTAGGTCCAGGCCTTCACCTCCATCTCTCCGGCAGTGATGAAGGTCTCCAGGTTCAGCAGGGCGTAGGCTTTCTTGATGAGGCGGTTCACGCCGCTCTCCTCCAAGCCCAACTCTTCCAAGAACATCTGCTTGTCCTCATAGCTCTCTAATTCAGCGATATCCTCCTCGGTCTTGGCGGCAATGACCATGGCCTCGGCACCCTCTTCACGGGCTATCTCCTCAATCTTTTTCGTGAAGTCGTTGCCGTCCTTGGCATCGGCCTCGCCCACGTTGCACACATAGAGCACGGGCTTGGCGGTCAACAGGAAGAGGTTGCGGGCGCAGTCCTGTTCCTCTTTCGACTCGAACTCCACGATACGGGCGTTCTTGCCCTGTTCCAACACCTCTTTATAGGCTTTCAGCACCGTCACCTCCACCTTGGCCTCCTTGTTGCCGGCGGCAGCGGCTTTCTCGGTCTTGGCCAAACGGCTCTCGATGGTCTCTAAGTCTTTCAGCTGCAGTTCGGTGTCGATGATTTCCTTGTCGCGGATAGGGTCGATGGTGCCGTCGACATGGGTGATGTTGTCATCCTCGAAGCAGCGCAGTACATGGATGATGGCATCGGTCTCACGGATGTTTCCTAAGAATTTGTTTCCAAGACCTTCGCCCTTCGACGCGCCCTTTACGAGGCCGGCAATATCCACGATCTCGCAGGTGGCCGGCACGATGCGTCCCGGATGCACCAGCTCGGCCAGTTTCGTCAGTCGCTCGTCGGGAACGGTGATTACGCCCACGTTGGGTTCAATTGTACAAAAGGGGAAATTGGCTGCCTGTGCCTTCGCGCTCGACAGGCAGTTAAAGAGTGTGCTCTTGCCCACGTTAGGCAAGCCCACAATACCACATTTCAAAGCCATTTCTTATTGTTTAAACGTTTAAATCAGGTGCAAAGGTACGAAAAATATCTGATAGCTTGTTATTTTTATCATTTTTTGCATGTTCTTTCAAAACATATTGTATCTTTAGTCGATAGCATAGATGCGGGCAGCGAGGTCGTTCAGATAGAGGCAGCGGCCTCGTTCACCGCATCACTAACAAGCGCCCAATCTCATTCAGGGCCACAAAACGGTACCGTTGTGACTCAAACGGCACACTTCTGTAACAGTAATGTTTTGCCTCGGCCTTTCGCCATAGTGACATGTACAATGCAAGGCTTACGCCACGCACCAGGTTGTAACCATGTGAAGGTTTCGGTTTTTGAAGTACTCTCGTTCGTCATGGGCAAATGAAATTTGCGGTAAAGGGACGGGATATTTTTCTGCCACAGTAATCATCATTATTTCGATTGTCGCTACATAAACAGTGCGATAACATGGAGTGTCCCGTCTTTTCCTCCGAGGATTCAATCCTCGGTATAATCACCTCGTCATGCAGTATGTGAGGCATTTTGGCTTCTTAATGGGCTTCGAGCCAGTTCTGCCCGAAGCCGCTGTCGGCGATGAGGGGAACGGCAAGGGCGAAGGCGTTCTGCATTTCTTCGATGACGATGGCCTCTACGCGGTCTTTTTCTTCGGGGAGCACGGAGAAGTTCAGTTCGTCGTGTACCTGGAGGAGCATCTTGGAGCGGATACCCTCGCGCTGGAATCGGTTGAAGATGCGGATCATCGCCACCTTGATAATGTCGGCGGCGGTGCCTTGGATGGGGGCGTTGATGGCGTTGCGTTCGGCAAAGCCGCGCACCGTGGCATTGCCACTGTTGATGTCGGGCAGATAGCGGCGACGGCCAAAGAGGGTCGTCACGTAGCCCTGCTCACGGGCCGTCTGTTTGGCCTTCTCCATGTAGTCGTGTACCTGTGGGAAAGTGTCGAAGAAGCCGTCGATGAGCAGTTTGGCCTCGTCGCGACTGATGTCTAACCGCTCGGCCAGTCCGAAGATGGTGATGCCGTAGATGATGCCGAAGTTGGCGCGTTTCGACTTTGTTCGCTCGTCGCGTGTCACTTCGTCGATTCCCTTTTTATAGATGTTCGAGGCCGTGGCGGCATGCAGATCCTTGCCTTCCTGGAACACACGGATCATGTTCTCGTCCTGAGAGAGGTGGGCCATGACGCGCAGTTCAATCTGACTGTAGTCGGCTGAGAAGAACAGGCAGCCGGGTTCGGGTACGAAGGCCTTACGGATCTCCTTGCCATCCTCGCCGCGTACTGGGATATTCTGCAGGTTCGGGTCGGAAGAAGAGAGACGGCCCGTGGCCGTGACACATTGGTTGAACGACGTGTGGATGTGTCCCGTGCGGGGATTGATCAGGGTGGGGAGATTGTCGACGTATGTGCCAAGGAGTTTTTTCAATCCTCTGTGTTCCAGAATCTTACCGACGATGGGATGCTTGGCGTGCAACTGTTGCAGCACCTCTTCCGAAGTGACGAACTGCCCCGTCTTGGTCTTCTTTGGTTTCTCCACGATTTTCAGTTCACTGAAGAGCACGTCGCCCACCTGACGCGGCGAGGCAATGTTGAACGAATGGCCGGCCAGTTCATAGATTTCGTGCTCTATTTGGTTCATCCTTTCGGTCAGCTCCTTCGAGGTCTGGGCGAGCGATTCGGTGTCGAGCATCACGCCTGCCATCTCCATCTCGGCCAAGACGGGCATCAGTGGCATTTCTATCTCATAGAACAGCTGTTCGCAGTCGAGCCGTTTCAGTTCGGGTTCCAGTTTCTCTTTCAGTTGCAGGGTGATGTCGGCATCCTCGCAGGCGTACTCATATACTTGGGTAGGGGAGAGGTCGCGCATCGACTTCTGGTTCTTGCCGCGCGGACCGATCAACTCGTCGATGTGTACCGTCTGGTAGTTCAGGTACGCCTCGGCCATGTAGTCCATGTTGTGACGAAGTTCGGGCTGGATGAGATAATGGGCAATCATTGTGTCCCACATCGGCCCAGCAAGGTGAATGTTATAATTCCTTAAAACTTCTAAATCGTACTTAATGTTTTGTCCGACCTTCAAAATTTCGGGGTCTTCATACAGAGGTTTAAATATATTAACAATTCGCAACGCTTCTTCACGATTGGCTGGAATGGGGACGTAAAATGCTTCATGAGGCTTCACGGCGAAGCTCAAACCCACCAATTCGGCATCGATGGACGAGGTTGAAGTGGTCTCTGTGTCTAAACAGAGAATTTTGTTTGTCTTGAAAATCGAAAAGATTTCAAGCATTCTCTCCTCTGTATCAATGAGTTGGTAGTTATGGGCAATGGTTTTAAGGCTCTCAAAACTCGAAAATTTTGGCGTTTCCTGACCGTCGGGTGTAAAAAAATCAAAGAGAGAAAGTTGTCCGTTAGCAGGTTTTTGTTTCTTTTCAGACTTTTTAAGAACTCGCTCTTTGAGGGTCTTAAACTCCAGTTCGTCGAATAGTTTTCCGAGTTTTTCCTCGTCGGGCGATTTCAGTCGCAGGTCATCGAGGTCGATCTCGATGGGCACATCGGTTCGGATGGTGGCGAGGAAGTGGCTCATGCGGATGTCGTCGACATGTTCCACGACTTTTTTCTGTAAAGCCCCTTTCAGCTCGTCGGTCCGTTTCAGCAGTTCTTCGATGGAGCCGAACTCATTGATGAGTTTCACGGCTGTTTTCTCACCCACGCCCGGACAGCCGGGGAAGTTGTCGGCGGAGTCGCCCATCAGGGCCAAAAGGTCGATGACTTGGCTGGTTTTCTCAATTCCGTACTTCTCGCAGACCTCCTGTGGCCCCATCGTCTCGTAGCCGCCGCCGTGGCGTGGTCGGAAGATCTTCACGTTCTCCGATACCAGTTGTCCGTAGTCCTTGTCGGGGGTGAGCATGTAAATGACCCCCCCCATGCCCCCCGTGGGGGGGAAAATAGTTGTGTCGGGCGTATTTGTCCCCCCCACGGGGGGGATGGGGGGGGTTAGCTTTTTTGCCAATGTCCCTATCACATCATCGGCCTCGAAGCCGTCGACCTGTAGCACGGGGATGTGCCAGGCCTCCAACAGCTCCTTGATGATGGGCACTGCCTTGCTGATGTCCTCGGGTGTCTTCTCGCGCTGCGCCTTGTATTCGGGGAAGGCCTCACTGCGGAAGGTGGGCCCGTGGGGGTCGAAAGCCACTCCGATATGGGTGGGCTGTTCCTTTTCGAGTACTTCCACAAGGGTGTTCACGAAACCGATGATGGCCGAGGTGTTCAGTCCCTTTGAGTTGATGCGTGGGTTCTTGATAAACGCATAGTAAGAACGGTAGATGAGCGCGTAGGCATCGAGGAGAAATAGCTTGTTCATATTGAATTCTTTTATTTTTCGTGTAAAATTACTAAATTATTTCTCATATACCGAACTTTTTCACTAAATTTGTCACAAAATTCTTTCTGAGATGAATTATTTGGAACTGATTAAACAACCTATTGAGCATGATTTGCTTGATTTCATCGAACTTTTCAACCAGTCGCTCACCCATGAAGACGGCCTCCTCTCGCAGGCACTGGCCCATATTCGCCAGCGTGGCGGCAAGCGCATGCGTCCGATGCTCATTCTGCTGACCGCGAAAAACTACGGACAGGTGAGTGCGGTGACCCAGCATGCCGCCGTGGGTCTGGAACTGCTGCATACGGCTTCGCTCGTCCACGATGATGTGGTCGACGAGAGCAGTGAACGGCGTGGTCAGGCTTCGGTGAATGCCACCTACGACAACAAGGTGGCGGTGTTAGTGGGTGACTATATCCTGTCGACGGCCTTGCTCCATGTCTCGAAGACCGACAATCAGCGCATCGTGCAGTATCTGGCCGAACTCGGTCGCACGTTGGCCGCCGGCGAGATCCTACAGCTGACGAATATTCAGAATCAGGAAATCAGTGAGGATGTCTACTACCAGATTATCAAGAACAAGACGGCTGCGTTGTTTGAAGCTTGCGCCGCCATCGGAGCCTTGTCGACGGGTGCTTCCGAAGAGGATGTGCTGAAAGCCGGACAGTTTGGTCAGAATCTGGGCATCATGTTCCAGATACGCGACGACATCTTCGACTACTATGATTCCAAGGAGATAGGCAAGCCCACAGGCAACGATATGGCCGAAGGCAAGCTCACTCTTCCCGTCATCTATGCCCTGAACACGCACCGTATGGAGTCGATGATGACGTTGGCACGCAAGGTGAAGCAGGGTGGGGTGAATGCCGATGAAA
>CAMYVQ010000065.1 GCA_947302435.1 uncultured Prevotella sp.
ATGACCGACGACATGCTCACGCCCGACTATATTCACTGGCTCTACACCGCATTGACCCGCGCCACTGAGCGCGTGTTCCTGGTGAACTGGCCGAAAACACAGACAGACGAATAGGCTTATGGTTCTTATTGACGAACATATCGATGGTTTTGACCTTGCGGCAGGACTGCAGGAGATTTCGGAACAGCGGCGCGAGCAGGCTCTACGGTTCAAGTTTGAGCGCGGACAGCGCACGTGTGTGCTGGCCTATCTGTTGCTGAAACGGGCGTTGCGCGAGGAGTTTGGCATCACAGAGAATCCTTTGTTTGAATATGGTGAGCATGGCAAACCGTCGATAGTAGGACACCCGGAAATCTTTTTCAACCTGAGCCATTGCAAGGAGGCCGTGGCCTGTGCCGTGAGCCGTCGGCCCGTGGGCATCGATGTGGAGTCGGTGAGGGAGTACAAGGAGTCATTGGCCCGTTACACGATGAACAGCGACGAGCTGTCGCAGATCTTGTCGGCCAAGTGTCCCGATGTCGCTTTCATCCGTCTGTGGACGATGAAAGAGGCGCGCCTGAAACTCACAGGCGAAGGCATCAGCCGCGACATGAAGCAGGTCCTCGTCGGCGACAACCACAACTATACCACTGTAGAATGTCTGGAAAAAGGTTATGTCTATACGGTGTGTGAGTCTATAGGGGATGGCCTCTTTTAAAGCCTGTATGCTTTTAGATTCTCGATGACTTCTTCCTTGTCTCTCCGCGGATTGTCGAATGCCTGCTCCAGTAGGTAGTCGAGGTATTCCTTCACTTTCGGGCCGGGCGGTATGCCTTTGATTTCCATCACGTCCTTGCCGGTGAGCGGCAGTTTATAGCCGAACATGGCAGAGCCTTCGGCCTTCATCTGTTCTGTCTGTTGGAGTATGATTTCTACCTGTCGGGGCATACATCTGTCTGTGGCATAAGCGTTGTTGTTGGCATCAATCAGCAGCATGAGGTCGCGGAACCGTTTTTCTGTGCCACACTCATATTGCAACTTGCGGAGTTCCTTCGGCTTGGTATGACCGCACTCGTTGCCCCAGGTCTTACACGTTGTATGATATTTCACAAGGAATTCCACTTCTCTGATGAAATCGTTGCTGTAGTGCAATGGCCGAAGAATGCCGTCCACCATGTCTGCACTGGCTGATTTTCCGATATTGTGCAGCAGAGCAGCCATCCGTAGTTCCAAACGGTCGGTCTTCAGGTGCTCCATGACGGCCATCGTATGTTCCCACACCGTGCCGAAGTGACACTTGTCCTGTGTCATTTCGTAGGTCTTCTCAAGTTCGGGAATGACATAGTGCATGGCCCCAGTCTTACGCAGTAGCTCCATCGCCATCACGGGGTGCTGGCATGTCAGCATCTTGTCCAACTCGTCCTTCACCCGCTCCTTGGTGATGATGGAAAGCCGGTCGACATTGCGCACCATGCCGTCGTAGGTCTTCTGCTCTATCTCCCAACCGAAGCGGCTGGCGAAGCGGATGCAGCGGAGGATGCGCAGCGGGTCGTCGTCGTAGATGACATCAGGCTCGTTAGGTGTGCGGATAACGTGGTTTTTGATATCCTCCACGCCCTTGCCCGTGATGTCCACAATCTCGCCTGTCGAGACATTGTTATAGAGTGCGTTGATGGTCAGGTCGCGGCGCATGCAGTCTTCTTCAATGGTGCCGAAAGCCGTTTCCGGGTTGCGGCAGGAGTGGTCGATGTACTTCTCCTTACGGGTCTGCACAAACTCCAGTTCCACATCGGGAAAGGCTTTCAGATGGAGCATCGCCGTGCCGTAGTTGGGGTAAACGGTCACCCCCTTCATGGTATGCCTGTTGTCGCGCAGCCATTTGGCAAAGCGCACACCACCGCCCGGCAGCGACACACAGAGGTCTATGTCCTTGATTTCGTGCCCCATGAGTTCGTCGCGCACACAGCCTCCCACCGTGAAGACATGCCCCTCCCATTCAGTGCCTATAAGGAGTCCCCGAAGGAACTCCTTAATCTGTAGGTATCGTTCTTTTTTCATGATGGCTTCCGTTCATTTCATAACGGAATATGAGTGGGTTATTTGATCAGGTTGCCAAGAATGTCGCGGGTCAGCTCCTTGGTAATGGTACGGGTGGCGGCACTGGTGGCATTCTTCACCACGCGCTCCTTGGCCGAAGTGCGTGACTTCGACTTCTTGCCAGAGACTTTCTCACTGACGTAAGAACCGAGAATGGCGGCAAGGGTGGAGGTGACGGCGGTCATGACGGCTTTGAGCACCTTCGACATGATGCCGGGCTTGGAAGCCCCTTTTACTGTCCCCGAAGAGGTTTCTTTAGATTTGGGGAGGTCTTTCGTGTCCCCCTCGGTGGACGACAGGGAAGTTTCAGAGGCTTTCATGAGTATCTCGTAGGCACTCTCACGGTCAATGGGCGTGTCGTATTTGCCGTAGATGGGGCTTTGCTTGATGAGGTCGAGCCGTTGGCCCTCGGTGATGGCACCAATCTGTGAAAGGGGGAAAAGAATCCGGGCACGCTCCACCATCGTGGGGGCACCCTTTTCGTCGAGGAACGAGACAAGGGCCTCGCCCGTCTCCAACTGTGTGATGGCCTCGTCGGTCTTGAAGGCTGGGTTGGGGCGGAAGGTGTCGGCAGCGGTCTTCACGGCCTTCTGGTCTTTCGGGGTGTAGGCACGCAGGGCATGTTGCACGCGGTTGCCCAACTGTCCGAGGATGTTTTCAGGGATGTCGGTGGGGCTTTGAGTGATGAAGTAGATGCCCACGCCCTTGGAGCGGATGAGGCGGATGACCTGTTCGATCTTGTCTAAAAGCGCCTTTGACGTGCCGTCGAAGAGCATGTGGGCCTCGTCGAAGAAGAACACAAGTTTGGGCAGGGGCTGGTCGCCCACTTCGGGAAGGGTGCTGTAAAGTTCGGAGAGCAGCCATAGCAGGAAGGTGCTATAAAGCTTAGGCTGAAGCATCAGGCGGTCGGCGGCGAGGACGCTCATCACGCCTTTGGAACCCGACGAAGAAACATCGGGGACGGTGGCGAGGAGGTCTTGGATGTTGAAGGCGGGCTCGCCGAAGAACTTGTCGGCTCCTTCGTTCTCGAGCTGGAGCAGGGCGCGCTGGATGGCTCCTACGGAGGCGGTGGATACATTGCCGTACTTCGTGGCGTACTCCTTGGCATGCTGGGAAACATAGTCGAGCATGGAACGAAGATCCTTGAGGTCGAGAATCAGGAGACCGCGCTCGTCGGCAATGCGGAACACGATGTTGAGCACGCCGTCCTGTGTGTCGTTGAGGCCGAGCAGACGGCTGAGCAACTGCGGCCCCATCTGTGAGACGGTGGCACGCATGGGGTGTCCCTGCTCGCCGAAGACATCGTAGAGTCGCACGGGGCAGGACTGGAACTGGGGGGCTTCAAGTCCAAATTCCGGCAGCCGCTTCTCGATGAACGAAGTCATCTTGCCTGGCTGGGAGATGCCGCTGAGGTCGCCTTTCATGTCGGCCATGAAGCAGGGTACGCCTGCCTGGCAGAATGTTTCGGCCATGACCTGCAGGGTGACGGTTTTTCCCGTGCCTGTGGCACCGGCAATGAGTCCGTGGCGGTTGGCCATCTTACCTGTGATGGAGAGTGCTCCGTTAGAGCTATGGGCGATATAAAGCCCGTGTTGCTGATTGTACATAGTAATATGGTTTGTTATTGTTTTGACTGCAAAAATAAATAAAAAACATCTTTTTTCCAAAGGATAGCACAGAAAAATGTCATTATATGGAAAAAGGTGTGCCTGCATTTCTGCTGACACACCTTAATGGTTGCTATCCTGATGGATCTTTTTACCAATGAGGGCCGGGTCCGGGACCAGGGCCGTTGCCTCCGCCTGTGTAGGTGGAGAGACTGACTGACGAACCGCCCGTAGCACTGTCATAGCCGTAACCGTTCCAGAAAGCAGTGCCGCTGCCGGTCACTCCCGACTTCAGAGTGGTAGTGCCTGTGGTGTAGACCACCATCGGTGTGCCCATGGAACTGTTCGAGGGAACTTTGAAGGCAAAGGCTAATGTGCCGTCTTTGTAGAGTCCGTAGGTAGAGCCTTTAGTGTAGGACGAAGCCTGATAGGCCGTACCGTTCGACAGACTGTAACCGCCCTCTAATCCGCCAATGGCAATGATGTTGCCGCCCGTGATGTAGAGCTTGAACTGTCTCTCGGTATTGGCATCGAGGGCCACTTCGGGACTTCTGGAGGCTACGGCGACGACGTTGCCACCCTTGATGTACAGATTGCCGTTGGCATCGAGTCCGTCATTGCCGCTACTGTTAGCCATGACATAGCCGCCGCTGACAGTCAGATGGCTGGCCGAGTTGATGGCATCGTCGCTGGACTGGGCGTAGACGTAGCCGTCGGTGATGTCGATGGTGCTCTTGCTCTCGATGGCCTCATGGCTCGATGAGGAGGCAACGATGGTGCCGCCGCTGATGGTCATGGCTCCGTCGCTCTTGATAGCCTTGGCCGACGCGGTGTAAGAACTGCTGTATCGGTACTGACTGCCCGTAGAGGTGGCCGTAATGTTGCCGCCGGTGACGGTCAAATTGCCGTCGCACTTGATGCACTTGCCGCCAGTTCCTGTCGACTTCAGGGTTAGCGTGCCGCCGCTGATGGTCATGTTGGCATCGCTCTTCAGGGCTGCACATCCCTTGGCATCGCGCTCCGTGCTGTCGTAGGTACCTGCGCCAGTGGTGGTCACGCTGATGGTGCCGCCTGAGATTTTCAGGTCGCCGGTGGCCTTGATGCCCTTGGTAGCGGCAGCCGAGACGGTGACCGTCAGTGTGCCGCCTTCTAAATAGACGTTGCCCGAATCTTCGTCTTCGTGGTCGGCGGTCTCACCCGTAGAGGTTGTACCGTCGAGATCGGCTTGAATGCCGTCGTCGCCCACGCCGCTGATGGTCACGGTGCCACTGGTCATGAGGAAGTAGCCGTTACAGTTGATGCCATCGTTGACAGCTGACTTTACGTCGAGGGTCAGGTTTTTCACCGTGATATAGTCGCCGCTCTTGATGGCGTGCTTTGTCTTTCCGTAGACGGTGAGCGTGCCTTTTCCTTGCAGCTGAATCTGTCCCTTACTGTAGATGCAGCCGCTCTGTGAGCCATTGGCACCGTCGGTCAGCGTGTTCGTCGTACCGTTCTTGGCACTGATCTGAATGCGCTTCTTGTTGGTGATGTTGATGGCTGCACCGCTTGGATTGGTCAGGGTGAGTCCGTCCAGCGATATGGTGGACTTATAGGCTCCCGAGAGTGCAAACTCACCGTCGGTAGTGGTGCCTGAGAGCTGGTAGGTAATCTCGTCGTCGTCGACAGCCTCTTCGTTGCTCTGTGCGATGGTGACGTGGGCGCCGTTGATGGTCGGCTCTACATACTGGGCCACGTTGCCGGCCACGGTCACGGTAGCTTCCGAACCGTTGTAGTTCACCGAAACAAGATTGTCGGTGACCTCGGAACTGTCAAAATAAATCTGGGAAATGTCGCTGGTGTGGAACGTCTTGCCCATGATGGTCAGCGTAACGCCGGTAGCGGTAGTGCTTTCGGCATATTCCATGTCGCCCGTTTGGATAGCGGGAAACTGATAAGTCGTGTTGCCCACCACTACATTCACGGTTTGAGCCTTGGCTGCTATTGTCAGCATGAGGGTGAGCAGAAAGATGAAACTCTTTTTCATTCTATTGCGATTTTTATTTCTGTTTTTGCTTCGTTTCAATATCGTAGTTCGGTGCAAAGGTAGTCTTTTTATGGTAAAAACGGAAAAATAATCAATGAATGTGTCTTTTTTCTCTGTAAAAATATGGGGTTCGTGCTTTTTTTTGTGTAATTTAGCACCTTGAAATGGATATAGTAAGATTTCTGAAAGACTGGACGTTGCCGATTGCCATGGGCGTGGGGGCTGCTGTCTATCTGCTCTTCGCCTTTACGCCGGTGCTTGACGAGGCTGGTGACTTCTTTGCTCCTGTCATGGCGGCCATTCTGCCGCTGTTCATGTTCCTGATTCTGTTTGTGACCTTCTGCAAAGTGGACTTCCACCAATTGCGCCCCGTGATGTGGCATCTTTGGGTGGGCGTGTTTCAGGTGTTGTTCATCGCCATCCTAATGGCCATTATCATGGGGGCAGGTGAGTCTGTTGTCCTATTGGAGGCCCTTCTCATGTGTATCATTTCGCCTTGTGCCACCGCCGCAGCCGTCGTGACGCAGAAGTTGGGCGGCTCGTTAGAGCAGATGACGACCTATACGTTCCTCTCCAACTTCATTACCGTGCTGTTGGCTCCCATTTGCTTCCCACTGATTGAGCCGTCGGTGCATATCGATTTCTGGCCTGCCTTCCTGAAGATTCTGCACGAGGTGTTCATTGTGCTCATCGTGCCCATGCTGTTGGCATACGTCGTGAAGCATTACATGAGGCGTTTGCATGCACGTATCATAAAAGTGCGTGACCTGAGCTACTATCTCTGGGCTTGTTCGCTGCTCATTGTCACGGGCACCACAGTGAAGAATATTGTTCGGGCCGAGGCTTCGATATGGCTGCTTCTGTCCATCGCCTTGTTAGGCTTGGTGGTCTGTGTGGTGCAGTTTTCCGTAGGCCGCTATATCGGGCACTATTTCCATCACACACAAGAAGCTGGACAAGCCTTGGGGCAGAAGAACACGGCTTTTGCCATCTGGCTGTCCAGCACCTATCTGAATCCGCTATCCTCCGTGGGTCCCGGCTGTTACATCCTATGGCAGAACATCATCAACTCCATAGAAATTTGGCAGAAACGGAAGGAGGAAGAGCAGCTTACATCTTTGCAATGACTCCGAGTTTCGTGTCGCGCATGAACTGCACGATGTTGCGAATCTCAGGACTGTCGGGCACCTGGTCGACAATCTGGTTGATGGCATCGAAGAGCGACGTGTTGCCTAAGTAGACCAAGCGATAGGCATTGGCAATGTGCTTCAGTGTCTTCTCGCTGACTCCGTAGGAACGGCCCATGGTGTAGTTCACACCGCCATACTCCGAACGCTTCGTACATATAATATAAGGTGGAACGTCCTTCGAGAAGGTCGTGCCGGCCTGAATCATGGCACCCTCGCCCACACGGGTCTTGGCATTCTCGATGACCGACGACGAGAAGATGACTCCGTTGTGAATCTCGCAGTCGCCGGCAATTTTCGTACCGTAGCCGAACACGCAGCGGTCGCCCACCTTCGTGTCGTGCGAGATGTGGGCACCTTCCATCAGCACGTTGTCGTTGCCGATGACGGTCTTGCCGCCCGTATGGGTGGCGCGGTTGATGACGACGTTCTCACGGATGATGTTATTGTTGCCGATAATGCACTCCGACTTCTCGCCACGGAAGTCGAAGTCCTGCGGCAGGGCACCAATGACCGATCCCTGATGAATCTTGTTGCTGTTGCCCATACGGGTGCCTGCACAGATGCTCACGAAGGGGAAGATGATGCAGTTGTCGCCAATGACCACGTCGTCCTCGATATAGACGAAGGGGAATATCTTACAGTTTTTGCCTATTTTCGCATTGGGCGAGATATAGGCAGACCCACCCCCCAGCCCCTCCCTGTGAGGGAGGGGAGTAGATACTTTGTTATCTGATTCTATACTCATAATTATTGTGCTTATATTCGTAATCTTTATTGATGCTTTATGTAACCATTCCCCTCCATCCAGGGAGGGGTTAGGGGTGGGTCTCTATTTGCTTCCGCCTCCCAGAGCCTGGTACAGGTTCACGACGGCCTGCATCTTATTGAAGTCGTCGGTGACTTTCGAGATGCGCGCATTCAGAAGCCCCGACTGTGCCTGGATAACCTCCAAATAGCTGGAGCCTTTTGAGGTGTAGAGCATACGGGTGTCCTCCACATTCTGCTCGTAGATGGTCACCTGTTTCTCGTCCAACTGACTCTTCTCGTCGCAGGTGTTGTAGGCCACAAGGGCATTGCTCACCTCGTTACCAGCCTTCAAAATGGCTTGCTGGAAGTTGTTCAGCGCCTGCTCTTGTTGAATCTTGGCCACCTTCAGACCAGCCACAATCTGGCCGTGCTGGAAGATGGGTTGTGTCAGCGAACCCACTGCCGAGAGAATCCACTTGCCGGGATTCACAATCTGCGTGCCAAGCGAGTTGGTGAACAGGGCATTGCCGCTGATGGTGATGTTGGGATAGAAGCGCGAGCGGGCTGTCTCCGTGTCGTAGAAGCACTGTGCCAGTGCCATCTCGGCAGCATGCACGTCGGCGCGGTTGCTCAACAATTGCAGACCCACGCCTGTGGCGAAGTTGGAGGGCAGCGATTGGTTGTAGAACTTTCCGCGCTCTATCTGATGGCCCGCCTCGTTGAGCAGCAGCGACATGGAGTTTTCCATCTCGCGGATTTGCTGACGGATAGTGGCTTTGTTGGCCTGCACGCTGTAATAGCTGGCCTCGGCCGTCTGCACGCTGGTGGAGCGGGCGCGTCCCAGTTCCATTTGCAGCTTCATCATGTCCCAGGTCTCCTTCGTCAGCCCTTCCATCTCGGTGAGAATGGCCAACTGCTCGTCGAGCATCATCAGCGTGTAGTAGAGATTGGCCACACCGCAGATGATGTTGGTCTGCACAGCCACCTTATAGTCTTTCGTGGCCAGCAGCTTCATCTGGGCCGACCGCTTCTGCGACAACAGGTTGCCGAAGAGGTCGAGGTTCCAAGAGGCGGCAATGGGTATCTGATAGGTTTTCGATACGGATGCACCGTCCATCTGCACCTGACTGATGGTGCCTTGAGGGGCGATGGCTATCGAGGGCAGGAAGGCCAGTTTCGACACGGTGAGCGCCGTCTGCATCATTTTCACGTTGAGGGCGGCATTGCGCAGGTCGGTGTTGTTTTCCAAGGCCTTCTCGATCAGGCTCTGCAACTGCGGGTCTGTGAACAGCTCGCGCCAAGGCAGGTTGCCGAAGTTCTCGTCGCTGTTCACCTGCAGTGTGTCACTATCGCTGACAAGGTCGCGAATCAGCCCTTGCGTGTTCACCTCGTCGGGACGGTGGTATTTGTTGTAGAGACCGCAGCTTGTCAGCAATGTTGCTGCAATTAAAAAATTAAAATATTTAAAAATCAGATGCTTCATATTCATTAGTTTTCTTAATTTTTTCATTTTTAATTTTTTAATTATTTCTGCAGTTCATATTCCACAGGCCGATTCGCATACTGCTGCAACTCGGTTGTCACGTCGGGATTCTCCTCGTCGCCCTCGAACTTGATGGGAGAGAACTTCTCCTGCAAGGTCTGGAAGATGGTGAACAGCGTGGGAACCACGAAGATCTGGCAGAGCGTACCGATGAGCATACCGCCCACAGCGGCAGCACCCAGTGTCTGGTTGCCGTTCTTGCCTACACCCGAGGCGAACATCAGCGGTAGCAGACCGATGATCATGGCCAACGAGGTCATGAGGATAGGACGCAGACGAGCGGCGGCACCTAAGACGGCCGACCATGAGATGGCCATGCCCGTATGGCGGCGCTCCAGAGCGAACTGCACAATCAGAATGGCGTTCTTGGCCAACAGACCGATCAGCATGATGAGCGAAATCTGCATGTAGATGTCGTTGGCATGTCCGAAGACCATGGTGAAGAGGAAGCAGCCTGCCAGTCCGAACGGCACGGAGAGCACCACAGCCAGCGGCAGGATGTACGACTCGTACTGTGC
>CAMYVQ010000066.1 GCA_947302435.1 uncultured Prevotella sp.
CCGTCGATCGTGATGTGGAGCATCGGCAACGAGATTCCCGAACAGTGGTCGAAAGAGGGCACCGAGATTGCCGCCCACCTGCAGAACCTCTGCCACAAGCTCGACCCCACGCGCCCCGTGACGCAAGGACTCGACAAGGCCGAACAGGCCCTCAGCAGCGGCATGGCACAGGTGATGGACGTGCCGGGCTTCAACTATCGCGTACATAAGTATAATAACAATATCAAGCTGCTGCCGCAGGGATTCCTCCTCGGCTCCGAGACGGCCTCGACGGTCTCGTCGCGCGGCGTGTACAAGTTCCCCGTACAGCCCGACGACAACTCGCGCTTTGCTTCCTATTCAAAAGACTACGACCCGAAGGCCGTTGAGAAGGCCGACGGACAGTGCTCGGGCTACGACGTGGAATACTGTCCGTGGTCGAACCTGCCCGACGACGACTGGCGCTGGCAGGAAGACTACCCATGGGTCATCGGCGAGTTCGTGTGGACGGGCTTCGACTACCTGGGCGAGCCGTCGCCCTACGACGAATACTGGCCTTCGCGCAGCTCGTATTTCGGCATCTGCGACCTCGCCGGACTGCCCAAGGACCGCTACTTCCTCTATCGCTCGCATTGGCAGAAGAACGACCACACCATCCACCTGTTGCCCCACTGGACATGGGGAAAGGAACGCCGCGGCGAGGTGACCCCCGTCTACTGCTACACCGACTATCCTGAGGCCGAACTGTTCGTGAACGGCAAGAGCCAGGGACGCATTCAGAAGAAGAGAGAGGAGAGAGGAAAGTGGAGTGAGGAGAGTCGACTTGACCGATATCGCCTGCGCTGGAACGATGTGAAATATGAACCCGGCGAACTGAAAGTCATTGTCTACGACGAGAACGGACAGCAAGCCGGCGAGAAGATAGTGAAGACCGCCGGCAAGCCCGCCCGTCTGCAACTGGATACATGGACCCAGCAGTCTGACCTCTCTCCACTCTACTCTCTGCACGCTCCTCTGAAAGCCGACGGCACCGACCTCGCCTTCATCACCGTGTCGCTGGTCGACAAGGACGGTACGCTCGTTCCCGATGCCGCCGACCAACTGCGCTTCGAGGTTTCGGGAGCAGGCACGTTCCGTGGTGTCTGCAATGGCGACGCCACCTCGCTTGAGCCGTTCACCCAGCCCACGATGAAGCTCTTCCACGGTCAGCTCGTCGTTGTGGTCCAGGCCGCCAAGACCCCCGGCGAACTCACCCTGAAGGTCACCGACCTTAACCGCAAGCTGAAGCAGACCGTGAGCATCCCTGTGAAATGACGGAACAATTGATATTCTTTTATACCCCACTTTTCAAACAATGAAGAATGATGCCGCTGTTGATGTTGAATCATGGTGCTATTGATATTCAACGACTGAGTCATTGATATTCAATGAGAACATGATTCAACATCAACGGCGGCATCATTGAACATCAACTATGAGACAGACCGTTTGGCCCATCATTTTCCTGCTCCTTTCTTCACTGCATGGCTATGCCCAGACCCATGGCAGCTATAGCCTCGATTTCAAGTTGTCGAAGAAAGATTTCGCCGATTCCATCACCATCGAATACAAGAACCATCTGGTCTATGTGCCCGTGAAAATCGGCGGACAGACCTACCGCTTCCTGTTCGACACGGGAGCCAGTCATGCCGTGGTCTACGACGACATGGTCTTCCAAGGATGCAGTCAGGTGGGCAGCATCGCGTCGTATGATGCCGTCGGGAAGAAAGACATGGTGAAAATTCTCTCCATGCCGCCCATGACCATCGGCACACTGACACTGACGGGATGCCAGGCCACACTGCAGCACAGACCCGTGAAACGTCCGGGAGTCGACGGCATCCTTGGCTTCGACCTCGTGTGCAAGGGACTATCCGTAAAGATTGACACACGGCAGAACCTCATGATCATTACCGACCGGAAGAAATTCTTTGCCGACGAGAAGGGCTACGAGATGAAATACAAGATGAACTTCCACGTGCCTTATCTCACGGTGACACCCTTCAAAGGCTATCAGGAACAGGCACTCTTCGACACGGGCAGCCGACGGCTGTACTCGATGAACAAGGCGAGCTTCGACAAGGGCGAGAAGGCCTGCATGGCACAGAATGCGCGGCAGATAGAGGGACGCGCCGAGGGCCGCTACAGCATCGGCATGACGGGGGCCGAACCATTAGGCGAAGTGGTGTTCCTGTGCTTGGACGATCTCAGTCTGGGCGGCTATTCCTTCGGCGACCTGCACACGCTGACCACCCAAGGCGGTTCGCACATCGGGGCGCGGCTGTTAGAATACGGCTCAGTGGTCATGAACCCGAAAAGCAGATGCATCCTTTTCCAGCCCTACAACCACGCTACCCATACGACGGTGGGCAACAAACAGTTGGAGAAAGCCATTGTCAACGAAAAAGGCCAGCCCGTGGTGGGACTGGTCTGGGAAAAGAGCGAGGCCTACAAGGCCGGTCTGCGCCAGGGCGATGTCATCCTGAAAGCCAACGAACAGCCAATCCGCTCGTTCGACGAATACCTGACTTTCCGTCCGCTGATCGGTCAGGTCTATACCATCACCGTGCGCGACCGCCGCGGTTTTTTGAAAGAAGTGAAAATGAAATGGTAGGCCATCGGTCAGCGGACACGCTCGTAGATTCGGACATAATCGATTTCATAGCGCATGGGGAAAGCCGAATCGTCGATCGTTCCGCCATTGTCGCCACCTAAGGCCAGATTCAGCAGAATATACTGCGGACGAGTGAAGGGATTCGTGTGATGCCCGATGCTGCCGTTCACAGTCGTACTGAGCGGCACCTCGTTCAGCAGTTCGTCGTCGAGATAGAGACGAATGGCTGTCTCGTCCCAATCCATACGCCAGACATGGAAGTGCTGCGCCCACTGTGGATCGCGCCCGGTGAAATGCGTGAAGGGGATGCGCTGACTGTTCCAGACGGCATGGTGGGGACGGTCGTCGCCCCAAGCCACATTGGCCAGGATGTGGGGCATATCACCGATGCGGTAATATTCCATCAGGTCGATTTCGCCACACGAAGGCCACTCCATGCCACTGCCCAAGGTCCAGATGGCAGGCCACGCACCGCCTGCCGTGGGAATGCGTGCAGAAACCTCCAAACGGCCATAGAGAAAGTCGCGCTTGCCCTGTGTGGTCAGGCAGGCCGACGTGTAGCCGATGCGCTCGCGCTGGCGACCCCAGTTTCGGCTGCCCGGCCGATAAGTGGGATTGGGCAGATCCTCGCGCCGCGCCTCAATGACCAGCAGACCGTCCTGCTGGAACGCATTCCCGGCCTGATACCACTGCGCCTCATGGTTACGCACAAACCCATGCTCATAGTTCCACACGGTGCTGTCTGGCCGCCCGTCACGGGTGAACTCGTCGCTCCACACCAGTCGCCACTCTTGTGCTTGATCCACTTTCAGTTGGGGAGCCTCCTGGGCAAACGATAAAGCCTGTTGCAACATAAGACATAGGAATACAACGGTTTTCTTCATATTGGTAAAAAATTGATTGTTCTTAGCAGGTTTTTGTCCAAAATATTACTTGTATTGGACAAAATTAGGGAAAATTGCCCAATACGCCAAATATTCTGAAATAATTTATTATTTTTTTTGTTACGCATTTAAGTAACATTCGTACCTTTGCATCATGCAACCGCAATACGAAACAACGATGAAACGACCGCAACTGGATTTTTACGAAATGGGGACGGGCGTGACGGCCTTCAGCAGCACACGGCACGGCGGCTACAGCACGGGGAACTACGAGGAGTTCAACATCAACCGCTATTGTGGCGACAGCGAGGAGAACATCCGCAAGAACCGCGAGGCACTGTGCAAGGCGCTTGGCATCGGCGACGATCGTCTGGTGATGCCGCATCAGGTACATGAGACGAAGGTGGCGAGGATAGACGAGCGCTTTCTGTCACTGAATGCCGAAGAAAGACAGGAAGCGCTGGAGGGCGTGGATGCATTGATGACCAATATGAACGGTGTGTGCATCGGCGTATCCACTGCCGACTGCATCCCCGTGCTGCTCTGCGACGAGGAAAAGCATGTCGTCTGTGCCATTCATGCCGGTTGGCGGGGCACCGTGAAGCGCATCGTTGTGAAAGCCATCGAGGCAATGGGCGAAGCCTACGGCACGCAACCCCGGCATCTGAAAGCCCAGATAGGCCCGGGCATTCATCTCGACAGCTTCGAGGTGGGCGACGAGGTCTACGAAGCGTTTCAGCAAGAAGGATTCGACATGGAATTCATCAGCCGAAAATATCCATGCGGTAGCCAATCCTTCACTCTTCACTCTTCACTTTTCACTCCCCACTCTTCACTCTTCACTTCCAAGTGGCACATTGACCTGCCAGCGTGCAACCGACTGCAACTCATCGATGCCGGACTACCGAAAGAAAACATTAGCGTCTCACCCGTCTGCACCTTCCTGCAGGCCGCCGACTACTTCTCCGCCCGCCGCTTAGGCATCGACTCAGGCCGTATCTTCACGGGCATTCTTTATTCATAGTCGTCAATCACAGCGTTCATGAAGTCCATCATCGGCTTGGCGGCACGGAACATGCGTTCCATCTCGTCGAGCCAGCCGTCACCCTCGAAGAACGTTTCCGAAACGGCGTGCCAGCAGCAGTAGTCCTTCAAGCGCAGATAGTCGACATGCGGCCAGTCTTTCGGAAAGCCCGAAGGACAGGTTTTCAGCTTCGCCATCCCAAAGCCCTGCGGCTGGTCCCAACGGTCGATGTTGGAGTCCTCCGATTGGGGGAGGTCGCCGAAGTACTTTACAAACTCCTTGTTTTCCACACACTGCAGCCACTCCGCCGTGTTTGCCATTATCTCGTTGCGACACGAGGTCAGGATGTTTGTAGGCAGCCAGTAGTTGCCCACGGCCAAGAGGCAATGGTCTGGCTCCAAATGCAGGTAGTAGCCGCCGCGCAGGGCCTTCTTGCTCTTCGCGTTGACGTAGGCCCCGAAGTGGTTCTTATAGGGCGACTTGTCGGCTGAGAACCGCGTATCGCGATAGAAGCGGTAGGTGCAGTCCTTCACCTGCACATGGGCAATCTCAGGGTCGAACGTCACAATGCGCTCCAGTGCCTGCTGCACACCCCGTTCAAACTCAGCCCTGACGGCCTCGTACTCCTTCTTGTGTTCCTGAAACCACTCGCGGTTGTTATTGGCCATCACTTGCCGCAGGAACTGCAATATGCTCTTCTGATCCATAGTTTTTATTCACTTTTCTCTTCTTTTGGTGCAAAGATACGCATTATTTTGACATTTTGGTAAAAATAAGACTGAAATGTAGAAGATTGCTGTTTCGCAATTTGTTTAGGAAAGACCTAACGCCTTTACCATAATGCTCGCGCATCCACTTGTTCTGTAATCAGCTTCTGCTCATTGTGGCTTCATTAAAAAACAGCTGCACATGCTTTTCTGATATCAACCAGTCTTGCAAGAAGAGGCTTTTTCTGCCGGGCAACTGACCTCCATTATTGCTTCTTTTTTCTTTGCGTCCATTATTCTTTGTGTGTGTCTAAACTCTGTTTTTCGAGTGCATATTTACGAATAATTCTTGAAATAGTTCTTCTTTTCTACATTTTTATTACCTTTGCAGCGGTAAATCCAGTGCACTTGCTGACTATATGTCTTCATACTGCACTTAAAAAGGAACTGCAGTAAGGAGTTTGCTTGAAAAGGCAGACTCCTTTTCATTTGTCAGTGTATAAACAAGATGAGCTACAGACTGGCAGGAAAGGGCTAACGGACGCGATAGAGGGTGCCGACTTGTCTTGAAGGATTTGCAATCCTAACCGCAGCGAATTTAAGGATTTGCAATCCGCACTTTCGCATTATAAATGCTTATATTCGCGGCCGTCGGATTGCAAATCTGACGGAACGCCCACAAGAGCAGAACACCCCGTCGGTCGGGGGATGCCGCAGGTTGACGGGATGGTCTATTTTTCGTTTTTATCCATTCTCCACCCTTCTACAATCCATCTTATTATTCTAACTACTCCTGAAAGTAATAGAATAAAAAAAGAAGTCGGTAAAATATAGAAACCAAGTATGAAGAGTCCTGCTACTGGAATCGGAACAAGATAATAAACTGGATAAAGAATGAACAAACCAAAAACACGTTTGCTAAGATTAGACTTCAAACCATATAATTTAACCACCCAATTGGGAAAAAGGGAATATGGTTTGTTCTCTATATTTGACTTTTTAGATAAATATGAATTAAGTATTGAGTACAAAAAAATTGTTATCAAAAATCCCAAAAAGCAAGGGAAAAAACCTATAAACGTATGTGAATATTGCACTAAATCTACAGCGGGATATAATCTAACTCCAAGAAATGCTACTATAATTGACAAAGCAAAATAAACTCTAATAATTCTGCAGAGTATTTTTGCCATATGGTTAGAATTGCCTAATTCCCTTGAAGAAATAAAAAATAAAATGGATGATAGCGCTATTCCAATATAAAATAAATATCTTGTCAGTAAAGCCTTCTGACGATCGTATACAAGAGTATAATCCCCACACTCAGAGTACGATCTATCACAACTGTCAAGCACCTCTATACTTAGAATCCCCGTTACAAATGCAATGATAATAGCAAAAACAACACATATGGCAATAAGGATTTTGCGCCATTTCGGAAAATTCTCCATAATTCTCTTTAATCCCTTTGAATAATAATAAGGCGGAACCATTCGATGCTTATCTACAGCTGGGTTACCGCCAAGTAGACCAATCGTAAAACAAGCACGAACAGTCCACGCCCTAGAAGCGTGAACTTTCAACTGCTTGCTCTCTTTGTGCGAATGATTTGGCGGTATTCGAGTCACAAGAACAAGAGCAAAAGCTCAAATCTTATGTTAAAGTACGAACAGAAACGCTAATCTGTAAGTTAATAATTATTGGTTTATTAATTTCTCTGTGACCTCGCGAGGCTGTGCCTCTGCTAACAGGTCGGAAAGCGTTACATTCGTTCTGTTTCTATGTCATTGGCAAATCTATTTTAAAGGGTTAAACAATGTGTCAATTGATATTTTTGTCGGCAAATATACGAAATCTTTTCGGATTATGAAACGATATAAGTAAAAAGTTGTATCTTTGCGGTATAATTACTATGGACAGGGCAACGTTTGAAAGCCAGAAAGCATTTGCCGGCGAGAAGAAGGCCTCGATGCAACGGCGCTGTGTAGACAATGACTATACGGCACGGAGGATGTATATGATCACGATGGTGACAGAGGAGCGGAAACCACTCTTCGGCAAGGTGGTAGGGCGCAGCGAGGCCGTAGAGCCATCGGCAGAGGCGCCACACATCGAGCTGTCGCCATTAGGAAAAGCTGTGGAAGAGATCTGGCAGACAATAGGCAGCCATCACCCGGAAGTGAAAGTGATAGCCCTCCAGATGATGCCCGACCATCTGCATGCCGTCCTCTTTGTGAAGGAGAGAATGGAAAAACCATTAGGGAAGGTGCTATTAGGCGTGAAGCAGGCCTGCAACCAAGCCTTCCGTGCACTGATGCCCGTGGAGTTTGTTGCTGTGGCACAGCAACACGCAGAACAGAGCCGCAATAACGGCCTCCTCTTTGCGAAGGGCTTCAACGACCAAATCCTGCTCCGGGAGGGCCAGCTGGAACGCTGGCTCCACTACTTGAAGGATAACCCACGGCGCCTGCTGATGAAACGGGAGAACCCTGACCTCTTTCGCGTACAGCGCGGTCTTTTGTATGCTGGCCAAAGCTTTTCAGCCATCGGCAACCGCTTCCTACTTGAGCGCCCCATCAAACTGCAGGTGCAATGCTCCAGAAGCATCACCGAGACTGATTTGCAGGCCAAACTTTCCGCCTGTCTGCAAGCCGCCCGTCAGGGAGCCGTGCTTGTTTCACCAGCCATCTCCCAAGGCGAGAAAGCCATCATGCGAGCCGCTTTCGAGGAAGGTCTGCCACTCATCTATCTGCAAGAAAATGGTTTCACGGATTTAGCGAAGCCCGGAGGTAAGCGCATGGAGGCCTGCGCCAGCGGCCAGCTGCTCATCCTCGCCCCATGGGAGCATCACAACGAAAAGCTCACTATCAAGCGCAATCAGTGCCTACAGCTCAATGAGATGGCAAAAGCCATCTGCGAGGGTTGAACGTTGAGCTTGTTGCTATAGAGTTTGTTGCTGTGGCACAGCAACATGCAGAACAAAAGAGCGCCGCAGGTTTTTTCTCTGCGGCGCTCTTATTATAATAAAGTGTATCCTTAGTCGGCCAGCTTTGCCTTGATCATCTCGCGGTTCAGGCGGGCGATGTTGGCGATGGTCTCGTTCTTCGGGCAGACGGCCTCGCAGGCGCGAGTGTTGGTGCAGTTGCCGAAGCCGAGTTCGTCCATCTTGGCGATCATGTTCTTCACGCGGCGGGCAGCCTCTACGCGGCCCTGGGGAAGCAGGGCGAGCTGGCTGACCTTCGAGCTGACGAAGAGCATGGCGGAGCCGTTCTTACAAGCTGCTACGCAGGCACCGCAGCCGATGCACGTTGCGCAGTCCATAGCCTCGTCGGCATCCTCCTTGGGAATGAGGATGGCGTTGGCATCCTGAGCCTGACCAGTGCGGATGGTGGTGTAGCCACCAGCCTGGATGATCTTATCGAAGGCATAGCGGTCGACCATACAGTCCTTGATCACGGGGAAGGCTGCTGAACGCCAAGGCTCCACGGTGATCACGTCGCCGTCGTTGAAGCGGCGCATGTAGAGCTGACAGGTGGTGGCACCACGCTCGGTCTTGCCGTGAGGCGTGCCGTTGATATAGAGCGAGCACATGCCGCAGATACCCTCGCGGCAGTCGTGGTCGAACACGAAAGGCTCCTTGCCCTCGTTGATGAGCTCCTCGTTCAGGATGTCAAGCATCTCGAGGAACGAGGTGTCGTCGGGAATATCGTGCATCTCGTGGGTGTCGAAATGTCCCTGGTCCTTGGGGCCGTTCTGGCGCCAGAACTTTATTGTAAAGCTTATATTTTTTGCCATAATCAAGCCCCCCTCTTATCCCCCCTTGGGGGGAAGACCTATACAGGGGCTTTGGGTCTTTTTAGTTATTACTATTTGAACTACTCCTCCCCCATGGGGGAGGTTGGGAGGGGGCTTTTAATTCTTATAGTTACGGGTTTGTACCTTGATTGCCTCGTACTCCAGCGGCTCCTTAATGAGCTCGGGCTCGTTGCCCTTGCCTTTGTACTCCCAGCAGCCTACGTAGAAGT
>CAMYVQ010000067.1 GCA_947302435.1 uncultured Prevotella sp.
ATCCAGCTCTGGAAGTGCTTCACTTCTACCTGGTCGCGGTCAACGAACTTGCCACCGAAGTCACCATAGATTTCATGGAGGTTCAGACGGTGGTTGCCTGCGATAAGGGTCTTCACGAACTCGATGTCCTGACGTACCTCGTCGATGTTACGGGCGCGGCCAGGGTAGTTGCCCGTGGTCTGGATACCGCCTGAGAGGGCTTCGTTGCGCTCGAAACCGACAACGTCGTCGGTCTGCCAGCAGTGCAGGGAGATCTGTTGTTTCTGGAGCTGGTCCAGCACTTTGTCGGTATCGACACCAATGGCTGCATAACGCTCTTTCGCTACGGCGTAAGCCTGTTCAATCAAATTTGCTTTCATTTGTTTTTGTTTTTTTGCCCCCTAAGTTAGGGGGATGGGGGTCTGAACACGCGTTCTTCGCCCCTTCGTTAATGTTTATTTATTAAATAGTATTCGTCTGTTCAGCCAGCCCCCTCGCTCGGCTTTGCCGCTTGGCTCGACCAAGAACTTAGGAGCACAGGCGCAGGAATTTCTCATAGGCCATATCCCATGCGGCTTTGTCCTGTGGCTCATATCTGACAAGCTCGATGCTGTTGGCGATAATCTGCCGCATTTCCCAAATGTTGTTTACCAGACGGGCGGCCTTGGCCTGCAACATGATGTTGCCAATGGCAGTACACTCCTGAGGACCGGCCAGCACGGTGGCACCCGTAGAGTTGGCAGTGAACTGGTTCAGGTATTTGTTCAAGGAGCCGCCGCCGATGATGTGGAGCACTTCGAGTTTGAACGGTGCAAACTCCTGCATCCATGTGAACACCTGACGATAGCGCAGAGCCAGCGAGTCGAAGATGCAACGGCAGATCTCGGCAGGTGTCTCCGGCACTGCCTGATGGGTCTTCCGGCAATACTCCTGAATGGCGCCAACCATGCTTGACGGAGCTGCAAAAGTGGGATCGTCGGGATTGATGATGCTACGGAAAGCCTCTACCTGCATGGCCGAGCCTTGCAGTTCGGGGTGAGAAAGCTTGCGCACTTCCTCGGGCCACTCCAAACGGCAACGCTCATAGAGCCACATGCCGCAGATGTTCTTCAAGAAACGGGTGGTGCCTTCTATGCCGCCCTCGTTGGTGAAATTGCGCTCGTAGGACAAGTCGTTGATGATGGCATCTTTCGTCTCGATACCCATGAGGCTCCACGTGCCGCTCGACAGGTAGGCAAACTTCTCGTCCTTGGCAGGCACGGCAGCCACGGCCGAACCCGTGTCATGACCAGCCACAGCAATGACCGGCACGGGGCCGAGTCCTGTCAGCCGCTGCACCTCGTCGGTCAGCACACCAATTACAGTGCCAGGGTTCACCATCTTGCCAAACTTTGAACGGGTCAGCCCCAACGAAGCCAGCAGGCGCTCGTCAAGGAGCTTGGTACGCGGATCAAGGAGCTGAGAGGTGGAGGCAATGGTGTATTCGCACACCTCATTGCCTGTGAGCATCCACGACAGCGCATCGGGCACAAAGAGAATCTTCTGGGCATTCTTCATGGCCGAGTTGCCCTCACGCTTCATGGCATAAAGCTGGAAGATGGAATTGAAGTTCAGGAACTGGATGCCCGTGATGTCGTAGACTTCACGCTTCGAGATGACATGTTTCAGGTAATCGTCCATGGCATCGAAAGTAATAGGATCGCGATACGCGCGCGGATTCCTTAATATAGCGCCGTCTTCAGCGATGAAGACAAAGTCGACCCCCCATGTATCGATACCGATGGAAGTGATTTCCAGACCGCGTCGGGCCACTTCACGCAAGCCACGAATGATCTCAAAATAAAGTGCATAGATATCCCAGTAGTAATGTCCGCCTTGCTCAATCAGATTGTTGGGAAACCGGGTCACTTCCTCCAGCTCGAAACGACCGTCACTGATGCTTGCAATGATGGTACGACCACTGGTAGCACCCAAGTCGACGGCAAAGAAATACTTTTTATTCTCCATTTTGCATGTTTTAGTATTGTCAGTAGACCGATTAGTGTCTGCAAAGTTACGAATAATATTTAATTGCAATACAATACAATTTGATTTTTCGCCCTCTTTTTTTGTGACGACCGTTTGGGTAGACAGAAAAACCCTTTTCTGTTGCGAATTTTATCAAGCCTAAAATAAAAAAACGAGTCACATCTCTGTAACTCGTTGATCTTCGATGTAGCGGGAGCCGGGATTGAACCGGCGACCTCATGATTATGAATCATGCGCTCTAACCAGCTGAGCTATCCCGCCATCATAGCTGTTAAGCGGGTGCAAAGGTAGCAATAAGTTTCGAATCTGCAAAATATTTTCTAAAAAAATCTTCTAATATCAAGAAAAATTTGTACTTTTGCATCGAACTACTAATCAAAGATGTACAAGGACATGAAGAAAAAACGCATAGACATAGAGTATCCCCTCTCTGCACGACAGCCAGACATTGTCTGGAAACTCATTAGCACCGACCATGGACTGGGCAGATGGATAGCCGACGAAGTCACAGAAAGCGACGGAATCATATCGTTTACTTGGGGACAGCCCTGGACTGACCACCATACGCTCGCTGCCAATATCGTGGAACGCACAAAGAACAGTCACATTCGTTTCCAGTGGGTGGAAGAAGACGACCCCGAAGCTTTCTGGGAGATGCGTATCGGACAGAGCGAACTGACAGGCGAACTTTGCCTTTGTGTGATTGACTATGCACCCGAGGATGAGATTGATGATCTTCGCTCGCTTTGGGATGGCAACATGGAGCGCCTGCATTTGTCGACAGGACTATAGTTTTTTGGGCAAAACATAACAGAAGCAGCCTTTCCGTGGCAGACGAAATTCACGGAAAGGCTGCTTCTGTTCGATAAAGAGCCGTGTCGGCTTATCGGAAATTCTGCAACTCGTAGAGGGCAGGCAATGCGCGTCCGGTTTTGTTGTCGAAAAGACCGGCATTGTACCAATCGTTTGTGACAGGGTCTTCCCAGTTGACCCCTTTCTCATTGGCTTCAGGCCACCACCAGAACAACCCGTCTACATTCTGATGGCTCTTCAGTTTTTCTACCAGATCAGCCGCGAACTTGCGCTGGCCTTCAGCCGTGATCGGATAAGTTGACGACAGGTCGATGATATCTTCCTTGGGCTGATAGGCATGGTAATAACCGGCTTCGACAATCATGACTCGCTTGTTGGCAAATGTGTTTTGCAATTGTGTGAGCGCAGCACTTAATTTTGAAAGGTCACCATGGAAATAAGAATAATAGGAAAGTCCGATGATGTCGTAATCGACAGAGGCTTCTTTCATTTTCCTATAGAAATTAGTGAGCGCACTAAGATTTGGCACACGCTCGGTATGAAGGACTATCTTGGCACGCGGACACACTTCACGGCAAGCCTTGCCTGCCTGTTTCAGCAAATTGGTGAAACGGCTCCATGAATTGGCACTCGATGCTGTGCTACAGAAATTCTTGTTCTTGGAAGAAGCATCGCCTTCCTTGCCCCACAGCATGCCATAGCTGATTTCGTTGCCCGTCTGGATGAAGTCGGGCGATGCGCCCACCGCATTCATCTGCTCCAGACAGTCTTTGGTATAAGCGTAAATCTTTGTTTTCAGTTGCTCGTCCGAGAGTCCCACCCAACTGTCTGGTGTCCACTGCTTGGCAGGGTCAGCCCACGAATCGCTATAATGGAAATCGAGCATGAAGAGCATGCCAGCCTCCTTAATGCGCTTGCCTAATGCCATTACATATTCCAAGTCTTGGCATACGCCCTGCCCCTTGTCTTCGTCGGAAGCTTTTGAAGGATCCACAAACAGGCGCACACGTATCGAATTCCATCCCTGTTCCTTCAAGAAAGTCAGCAGGTTGGAAATCTTCTTTCCATTCACATCATAATAGGTAGCTTTCTTTGCCTCGTATTGCGGCAGCATCGACAAATCGCCCCCCACAAAGTGGAGTGCTGGCACATGCAGCGTGATACTGTCAACGGCAGAGGTGGCGCGGTTGCCATTCAGCGTAAGTCCGTTATCAGAGAAAGACAGTTCGCTTGACGTTTCGACATTGCCGTCTGAGCATACATAAAATGACTGTGCTGACACATGGAAAGACGCAAAAGTCACCAGAAAAATCAACAGATAGTTTTTCATTTCAGTAGTTGTTTTTGTTCAATTTCCTTGCAAAGTTAAGGAAATTTCCCCTATTCGCAACGCATTTAAGTTTATTTATATCTTTTTGCCCAAATGGATGAAAAAAAAATCATATTTTTGCAGCGAATATGCCACTAAACCGTAAACAAGCCATTAAGACCATCTTTTTGTTAGCACTATGTGTTCTGCTTCCATTAAGAGCATGCTCCCAGTCCATTATCGACAAGGAGCACAAGGACTTGTTCCGTATATTCATGCAGTTGTCAGATGACGGAAAACCCGATGTGTTTAGTGTCCATGCCGCCAAATACGAACAGTATTTGCTCGACCATCAGCTTGTGACGGAATACTATAAGATAAGGACCAACGAGGGGTTCTATTACGTCAATCACAATCTGTTGATTCCAGCCATTGAGGTCGCCAAGCAGATGGAGGAGATGATGAAAGAGAATCATGACACTGCCCATCATTATTTGGTCACCGGGCTATGGGGCGACATTCAGAAAGCCATGCGCACTCCCCTTGCCGACAGCATTTACCAGCAGGCATTGATTGAAGTGGGCGACCGCGACCCGAAGTTCACCATGCTCACCCATATCAGTCTGGCTCAGGTGAACCATCTCTCAGACCCGAAGAAGTCGGTGGAATGGGCCAATCGCGCCCTGAGCGAGGCCGAACGGCTGAACAATCTGGAGTTTCGGTCCAGAAGTCTGGGCATCAAGGCCTATGTGCTCTTCATGACGGGCGAGAAAGACGAGTTCGAAGCTACTGCCTTGCAATATCAACAGGTGAAAGATGAATACAACGAGCTGGTGGCCAACAAGACTGTTGGGTATCAGATACTCGACACCCACTATGACAATGTGATTGACGTGGCCAAGAAGGCTTTCAGCGGCGACTTCAAGGAAGCTCACAAACTGGCTCAAACAAACCATCTGAACGTGGAGCGACAGTTGGTCATCTTCCGTTTGCACGGCATGGAAGGCAGCTACGCTAAAGATCAGTCGATCAAGAAACTGACATGGTGGCTCACCATTCTCACCTGCCTCTACATCTTTGTCTATTTTATGGGGCGTCGCCGACTGATGAAGAAAATCTGGAAACGAAGCGACGAGCTGAGAGTTGCACTGGAGAAAGCCGACGCCGCCAACCAGATGAAGGCTTCGTTTATTCGTTCCATGAGCCATGAGATCCGCACGCCGCTCAATGCCATCAACGGGTTCACGGGTATTTTGTGTGACGATGAAGGCCAGTTGAGCGAAAATGAGAAAGCTGACATCAAAGAACGCATCACGTCGAGTTCGGAGGCAATCACCATTATCATCAACGAGCTGCTGGAAGTGGCGGCCAACGAGAGTGTCACACTCGATCTGAATGACCTGACACCTGTAAAAATCAACAACCTTTGCCGGCAGGCTGAGGCTCTGGCCGAAGAGCATAATGACAAGGGACTGGAGATCAGCTTCACGTCCGAATTGGACGACGACTTTGCCATCAGAAGCAATGACGAGATCGTGATGCGGATTCTGAAAAAGATTCTTTCCAATGCGCTGAAATTCACGGCAGAGGGAAGCATCGAGCTCCATGCGGCTCAGCACGGCCAGTACATTGACATCAGTGTCACCGATACAGGTGTCGGCATCCCAGAGGACAAGCATGGCATCATCTTCGACAACTTCGTGAAGCTCGACGAGTTCAAGGATGGCGTGGGGTTAGGCTTGTCAATCAGCCGTCGTTTGGCCAAGCTGCTGGGGGGCGACATCACCATCGACAACAGCTATAAAAAGGGCAGTCGCTTCATTCTGCAACTGCCCGTCATCAACTGAGACTCTATTTCCTGTTTCTATCGTCCGTAGTCTTACTTGTGCCTGTTGGCACGCTGCTCGCGGTACTTGGCCTTTTGCATAGCCGATCCGCTGCCGTGGGCACCGGTAATATACTTTTTCTTCTTGGCCTTCGTCTTCACTTTGCCAGCGTTGGAATCCTTGCGCTCCCCACCGCGTCCAAAGTTGATGCCATTCTCCAGAATATACTGGAAGTCGCTTTCCTTACTCATAATTTATATTAATGGTGGAACAGTCTTACCCCCGTAAAGGTCATGGCGATGCCATACTTGTCGCATGTCATGATGACATGGTCGTCGCGTACAGAACCGCCGGCCTGGGCAATATACTCAACGCCGCTCTTGTGGGCACGCTCAATGTTGTCGCCAAAGGGGAAGAAGGCATCCGAGCCTAATGCTACCCGTGTGTTCCTGGCTATCCACTCCTGTTTCTCTTCCTTCGTCAGCACTTCGGGACGGGTCTTGAAGAACTGCTGCCAGGCGCCCTCGCGCAATACGTCGTCGTGCTCGTCCTCAGAGATATACACATCAATGGTGTTGTCACGGTCGGCACGGCGGATACCGTCGATGAAAGGCAGCGACATCACCTTCGGATGCTGGCGCAGCCACCAGATGTCGGCTTTCTGACCGGCCAGTCGTGTGCAGTGGATGCGGCTCTGCTGACCGGCACCGATGCCGATGGCCTGTCCGTCTTTCACATAACACACCGAGTTCGACTGTGTGTATTTCAGCGTGATGAGGGCAATCACGAGGTCGCGACGAGCCTCTTCCGTAAAAGTCTTGTTCTGTGTGGGGATGTTCTCGAAAAGTGCAGGGTCGTCCAAGCGGATCTCGTTGCGTCCCTGCTCGAAAGTGATGCCGAACACCTGCTTGCGCTCAATAGGCTCAGGACGGTAGTCGGTACTCATCTTGATCACGTTATAGGTACCCTTGCGCTTCTCGCGGAGAATCTGCAGAGCCTCGGGCGTATAGTCGGGAGCGATGACACCGTCGCTCACCTCGCGCTTGATAATAAGAGCGGTGGTCACGTCGCACGTATCGCTCAGTGCGATGAAGTCACCATACGACGACATGCGGTCGGCACCACGGGCACGGGCGTAAGCACAGGCGATGGGCGACTCGTCGAGGCCGGGGATGTCGTTGACGAAATATATTTTCTTCAGCGTGTCGCTCAAGGGCAGACCCACAGCGGCACCGGCGGGGCTGACATGCTTGAACGAGGCGGCTGCCGGCATACCCGTAGCCTGCTTCAGTTCGCGCACCAGCTGCCATGCATTCAGTGCATCAAGGAAATTGATGTAGCCAGGACGACCGTTCAACACTTCGAGGGGCAGGTCCTGGCCCTCGCTCATAAAAATCCGGGAAGGTTTCTGATTCGGATTGCATCCGTACTTCAGCTGTAACTCTTTCATTGCTATAAAGGGGGAAATTGTCTTTTCGACGGCAAAGTTACGAAAAATGCATGTAAAAGCGAAGTGATTTTGGAAGATTAACGCAATTCGGCCTGAAATAAAGGCAAGAGGGGGAAAAACGAGGAAGTCCAATTTGAGGATTAAAGCAAATTGGGGAGGATTGGTGAAGGAGTCAGGTTGCCAAATCGTAACCCTAAATCTGGACTCTGAGGCGGGTAAAAATTCCTAAAACGACAACGCAAATCGGGGCAGAATGGCGCACCTATCACCGTCCTTTCATCGCCTGTTTCTTATTCTGCAAACTGCTACATTTTGCATAGCGATGGATGCCTAAAAAGAAAGTAGTTTTGCAGTCCTAACAGAATTGTTATATCATCCTCCTTTGAGAATTCTATCTGATGATTTATAGTTCCAAATAGTTGAACTATTTCAATTGATTTGATTGTCAACATAATATAAGTCGTTAAAATTCTACATATATTGATTCATATGCCTATATTTATTCCCTGTTTTCAACAGCTTGGGGAAAAGTGCTACTCGCTCAGGCTTCAAAAGTCCAACATTCACAAATTTCTGCTGGTGCTTCCACCAGTTTCTGAGTCCATGAACTCCGATGGCCGTCTATTATTTGCCTCCATGAAGTCCATAATAGCCTTCCTCGTGTATTATCTATCGTTCATCCTGCATTATATTCCGACCCTCCTAATTACTGTATTCCACGCCTCCCTCGAAGTCACCCTTCCATCAGCCACTTCCACACCGGCACCACGGGTATTCCCTCTTCCGTGCCCTCTTCATCATAAGTAATCAGCAGGCACTTCCAGTCCTCGTGCGCCTTGGCATACTTCACCAGTGGCGGCACCTCCCTGTTGTATGTGGTCTCATCCTTGATGCTGTAGGATACCTGTATGGCCAGCTTCTCGTCAGGCACAATGAAGTCTATCTCCTTCTCCGCGTTTAGGAAAAACACATTCTTTTTGCCAAACCGCCTGCAGAGCTCCACCGCCACCATATTCTCTAGCAGCGAAGTCTCCGAATTCATCAAGAACAGGTTCAGCAGACCGTTGTCAACGAAATAGTATTTTTTCTGCGTCTCCTTCTCTGTCAGCTTCCCAATTTCATTCTCCATGGGCAGTATCAGCCAACTGTCAGAGGCGTAATCCGCATAGTCTATCGTAGTAGGCACACTGATGGGTGATCCCGTTGCCACTATCACGTTCTTCAGTCTGTTATACGACAGTGGTTGCTTCACGCTCTCTGCCATCTTCTTAATTAGGATGTTCAAAACCCTGTCGTTCTTAATGTTATTTCGGGCGCAGATGTCGCCCAGATAAATCTTCTGATACAGGCTCGACAGCATAGCCCTTTTATTCTTAAACGACAATATCTCTGGCAGACCACCATAATAGAAGTACTCGTTCAGATGTCGCTTCACTTCGCTTCTCTGAATCGTGTCATACTCCCAATGCTCCCTAAGCTCCACCTGTTGCGCTGCCAGATATTCCTTGAATGAATATGGGTATGCATCATAGATAAAGAACCGTCCGCCCAACGTAGTTGCCACCTCCTTGCTCAGCA
>CAMYVQ010000068.1 GCA_947302435.1 uncultured Prevotella sp.
TGGCCGAGGGTGCCGGCTGTCTCATTCTGGAGGAGCTGGAGCACGCCAAGGCCCGCGGTGCAAAGATCTATGCCGAGATGGTAGGTGCCGGTATGAGCGCCGACGCGCACCATATCACCGCCTCGCATCCCGAGGGACTGGGTGCCAAGCTCGTGATGATGAACGCACTCGAGGATGCCGGCATGAAGCCCGAGGACATCGACTATATCAATGTGCATGGCACATCGACCCATGTCGGTGACATCTCGGAGGCAAAGGCCATCAAGGAAGTGTTCGGCGATGCAGCCTACAAGCTGAACATCTCGTCGACGAAGTCTATGACGGGCCACCTGCTCGGTGCCGCCGGTGCCGTAGAGGCTATGGCCACCGTGCTCGCCGTGCAGAACGACATCGTGCCGCCCACCATCAACCATGAGGAGGGCGACGAGGATCCCGAAATCGACTACAATCTGAACTTCACCTTCAACAAGGCACAGCAGCGCACCGTTCGTGCCGGACTGTCGAACACGTTCGGCTTTGGTGGCCACAATGCCTGCGTGGTATTCAAGAAGTATCAATCTTAGCCCCCTCAATTAGGGGGTTGGGGGTTTCACAACTTCCAACCCCCTAATTTTTTTGTGTTTCGTGAATTTATGACTTTCAAGGATTTTTTTGATAGATTACGACTCCCTTTCCGCGAGGAGAAGGAGCTTTATTCTTCTCTCTATAAGGTGATGGGATTCTATCCCAATGATATAAGCTACTACAAGACGGCTCTCACCCACAAGAGTTCAGGACAGCGCAACGAAAAGGGAAAACCGCTGAACAACGAGCGGTTGGAATTCTTAGGCGATGCCATCCTCGATGCCACGGTGGGCCATATCGTCTTCGAGCATTTCAAAGGCAAGCGCGAAGGATTCCTCACCAACACACGGTCGAAGCTCGTCAGCCGGGAGTCGCTGGGCAAACTGGCCGAGGAGATGGGACTGACCGATCTGATACAGAGCCGCGCACAGTCGCGTTCGCATAACAGCTACATGGCCGGCAATGCCTTCGAGGCACTTGTCGGAGCCATCTATTTAGACCAGGGCTATGCAGCTGTGATGCGATTCATGAAAAAGCGGATCCTGGCCCAGATGGTCAACATCGACAAGGTGGCCTACAAGGAGGTGAACTTCAAGTCGAAGCTCTTGGAATGGACACAGAAGAACCGTGTGCGCATGGAGTTCAGGATGATGAAACAGTCCAAGGACGACAAGGGGTCGCCCATCTTCGGCTTCGTGGTCGTCATCGAGGGCGTGGAAGGCGGCAAGGGACAGGGCTACTCGAAAAAGGAAGCCCAGCAGATAGCCTCGAAGGAGACACTGCAGCGCCTGCGTCGCGAACCGCAGTTCATCGATGCCATCTTCCATGCCAAATCCGACCGCACCAAGATGGAGGAGGAACCCACCATGGCCGCTCCCAATCTGGAGGCTGACAAGACCGACTTCATCATTCCCAAGCAGACTTCTGCCGACTGGTATTCCGAGTTCTCAGAGACACAAAGCGCAGAGGAAACTCCCGAGAAGCAGCCAAAGAAGGCGAAACAGTCAAAGAAAGCTTCCACTGCTTCTGATTCTTCCGCTGTCTCTGCTCCAGCCCCCGATTCCTCCGACGACTTCGATCTCTCCGACATCACCCACAACCCCGAAGAGCAAAGTCGCGAGGACATCATCGCCGCCGCCGAGGCTGCCGCTTACACTCAGTAGTAGAATCAGAAACGATATTTTTTCGGTCACGAATTACTCAAATAATTTGTGGCCGATTTTTTATTTGTGACAGGGAAAAGAGAATTGGGGTCACAACGCCTGGATGTACTCCCAGAGTTTGCGGTAGAAGGGGTGGCGGCAGAGGGTGGAGCGGTCGCCGAGGATGATAAGCTTCATGCGGGCACGGGTGATGGCCACATTCATACGACGAAGGTCACGGAGGAAACCTATCTGGCCTTCGTCGTTGCTGCGTACTAAGGAGATGACGATGATGTCGCGCTCCTGACCCTGGAAGCCGTCGACGGTGTTTACAGTGATGAGACGGCGGAAAGGCTTGAAAAACTCACTTTTCTTAATCAGACTGCGTAATAGTTGCACCTGCGCACGGTAGGGCGAGATGATGCCCACGTCGAGGCGCTCGCTGAGGATGCGCTCCTTGCCAATCATCTCGTAGTAGGCTTGAAGGGCAAGGAGGGTGAGATGGGCCTCGGAGGTGTTGGAGTACCCACCCCCAGCCCCTCCCGAGGGGAGGGGGGTGTGATTAGTTTCTTTCCCTTCCAAGTTATTCAGTTCCCTTCCCTTCGGGAGTGGTGTTTTATTGGTTTCCGTTCCTTCCAGGCTATTCAGCTTCCCTTCCGAGGGTAGGGTAGTATAATTAGTTTCCGTTCCCTCCAAGCTATTCAGCTCCCCTCCCCTCGGGAGGGGTTGGGGGTGGGTTGTTATCCACGTCATCGGCCTGTCTAAATCCAGGATGCTGCGGTATTTGACACTGGGATGCGACTCCACCATATTATGATAGAACCAGTCGCTGCTGAAGCGCATGATCTCTTCGTGCATGCGGTATTGGACGGTGAGCAGTGTGACCACTTCGGGCTTCTGCTCCACGATGCGCTCCATGAGAGTTTTTCCTAATCCGCCCTTCAGGGCTTCGTAGCATTTCACCGTGGGGGGCAGCTGACAGTGGTCGCCAGCGAAGACGACACGGCCTGCCCGGCGGATAGGGATCCAGCAGGCGGCTTCGAGGGCTTGGGCGGCTTCGTCGATGAAGAGGGTGCCGAACTTCATGCCTTCAAGTAGTCTGTGACCGCTTCCGACGAGCGTACAGGCGATGACGCGGGCCTCGCCGAAGAGTTCTTGGTTGATGGTGATTTCGAGGGCTGTGGCGCGGTCTTTCAGGCGTTGGAGCTTCTGGTGGTACGCATCGGAAGAGTGATGGGAGCGATGACTGCGCAGTTCGCGGATGGCCTTGCGGATGGCCCACAGGTGGGGATAGTCGGGATGGGCCTCGAAGCGGCGTTCGTAGGTGAAGGAGAGCATCTTGTCGTCGACACGCACGGGATTGCCGATGCGGAGCACGTTGAGGCCGCGGTCGACGAGCTTTTCCGAAATCCAATCGACGGCCATATTGCTCTGTGCGCAGACGAGGACTTGGTTCTCTCGGCGCAATGTCTCGTAGATGGCTTCGACGAGGGTGGTGGTCTTGCCCGTGCCGGGAGGGCCGTGGACGACGGCCACGTCCTTGGCGCGTAGCACCTCGTTGACGGCATGCTCCTGCGTGCGGTTCAGGTAGGGGAAGTGCATGTCGGGGAATGAGAAAGTCTCGGCCTTCATGGCACGTGTATAGAAAAGGTCGCGCAGATAGCCTAAGCGGCCTTTGGCACGCATGGTGCGGTCGAGGGCATCGAACATCATGCGGTAGGACGTTTCGTCGAAGGAGAGGTGTATGCCAATGCCCTCTTGCTGGAGGGTACTGATGGAGAAACCGTCGGGCACGGTGACGACCATGCGTGGAGGGTCGACGAAAGAGACGGTGCAGGTGCCTCCTATTGGTGCTGTTTGGGAGGAAGGGGCGGCGGTGAAGAAATTCACGGGGCGACCGAACTCGAAATTGCAGTCGAGGTCTTCGTCGTCGGTAGTGGTGCGGAAGACCTCTACGCAGAGCTGGTTCAGCGAGTTGTAATAGCTGCGCCCCACGCGGATGGGCCACCAGGCATCGCCGCGCTCGATGCGCCGCTGCAAGCCGATGGCATCGACCTTCTGTTGGAAGGCCTGCTTCTCTTCTTCGTACTCCATCTGGAGCAGCAACTGTTGGCGTTGCAGTTCCAGAATGGGTGATGACGGCTGGTTCATGGGTGCAAAGGTAAAACCGAAGTGTCAGCTCATCTCGCGGGTGAGGATGGTTTCGAGTTCTTCGGCAGAGAGCCGGAGGTGGAACTGTCCGCCCTGTGCCACGGTGATGCTGCCCGTCTCTTCCGAGACGATGATGGCTATGGCATCGCTCTCCTGCGAGATGCCCAGTCCGGCGCGGTGGCGCAGTCCGAGTCTCTTGGGTATGTCGAGGTTATGGCTGACGGGCAGGATGCAGGCAGCGGCGCGGATGCGACGGTCGGCAATCACCATGGCACCGTCGTGCAGGGGAGAGTTCTTGAAGAAGATGTTCTCAATGAGTCGCTGGCTGATGTCGGCATTGATGATGTCGCCCGTATTGATGATGTCGGTGAGCGGCGAGTGGCGCTGTATGACGATGAGGGCACCCACCTTTCCCTTTGCCATCGACATGCAGGCCATGACAATCGGGATGATGGAGCGTTTCAGACTGGCTTTGTCGGCCTCTTCGGCATGTTTGGGCGAGAAGAAATCAAGGAAGGCACGCACGCGGTGGTGGGCGCCGATGCCGTAGAGGAACTTGCGGATGTCTTCCTGGAAAATGACGATAACGGCAATGACACCTACAGAGACGAGTTTGTCGAGGATGCCGCCCAGCAGGCGCATCTCGAAAATCTGCGAGACGAAGAACCATCCGAGGATGAAGATCATGATGCCCACGAAGACATTGATGCTTCGCGACTCGCGCATCAGGCGGTAAAGATTGTAGAGCAGTACCGCTACCAGGAGGATGTCGACAAAATCTTTGAGACTGAATTGTAGGAACATTTTTTTATCTTAGGGGGCTTAGACGACAGCACTCCACGGCCTGACGCACGTCGTGGACGCGGAGGATGGTGGCACCCTTCATGAGGGCGATGGTATTGAGCACGGTGGTGCCGTTGAGGGCTTCTTCGGGCGTACACCCGAGTGTTTTGTATATCATCGACTTGCGCGAGACACCTACCAACAGGGGGAGGTCGAAGACGCGCAGTTTGTCGAGGTCGTTCAAGAGTTCAAAGTTCTGGTTGAGGGTCTTCCCGAAGCCGAAGCCTGGGTCGAGGATGATGTCCTTTTGTCCGTAGTCGCGGAGCTGCTGTATTTTCTGGGCGAAGACCAAGAGTGTCAGCCGCAGGTCGGGCTGCACCGACATGAGCACGTAGGGCACACCCAGACGGGCCACCATGCGGAACATCTCATGGTTTCCCTCGCTCACATCGTTGATGATGTCGATGCCGAACTCTTCGACGGCCATACGGGCTACGGAGGGGCGGAAGGTGTCGAGGGAAAGGGGGAGGCAGGTGTCAGGGGACTCGGGAATTGCCGTGCGGATGATGGGGAGGGCCCAACGCAGGCGTGCCATCTCCTCTTCCTCGCTGACGGGCTGCGAGCCGGGGCGTGTGCTGCATGCGCCGATGTCGATCATGGCACCGCCTTCGGCTATGATCTGTGCTACGCGCTCACGCAACTGCTGTTCGGTCTGTGTGCGGCTTTCGGCAAAGAAGGAGTCGGGCGTGACGTTCAGAATGCCCATCACGCAAGGGTGGTCGAGGTCGACAAGACGGCCGTGGAGGTTCAGGGAGTAGGACATAATCGTAGGTTTCATTTGTTCTCTTCCAGCAACTTTTCGAGTTCCTTGACGAGATCGCCCTTTTTCACGATGTCGCGGGCCACGATGCGCCCGTTGCGGTCGGCAATGACGTTCGACGGTATGGCGGTCATGCCCAAGGCTCTGGCCAAAGGCGTGCGCCACATGCGTCCGTCGGAAATAAGATAGTTGGTGATGGAGTCGCGGCGCACCCAGCTCTCCCCCTCGCTTTGCCGGGCATCGATGCTGATGGCGACAAGGGCAATCTTGCCGGGGTTCTGGCTGCGCTTCTTGCGCACGGTGGCGACGAGCTCGCGGCTCTCATAGCTCCATGAGGCCCAGAGGCAGAACACCTTGATGGGGGCGTCCAGATCCTTGTTGGTGATTACTTTGTCGTTGATGTCGAGAACGGCGAAAGAAGGTATCTTCATCCCCACGCTCCCCGACTGGAGCATCCGCAGTTGGTTGTAGAGCGGAAAGAGGTATTTCTGATGGGGGTCGGCCTTCACCATCGTCTGGCAGAGGCGGAAGGCCTCCTGATAGTCGGGTTCGGCCGTGTCGACGAAATAGTGGCGCAGCAGATAGGCACTGACGGGCGAGACGGGGTTCTCGTTGATGAAGGCGATGGCCGCCTCCTTCTCCTCGGGGGGTGTCATCTGTGCGGCTTTCAGGCGGAAGGCCGTCATCTCGTCGTTCTCGTCGGAGCCTTTCAGCTCGGTCTCTTTCAGGTGTGAGGCGTCGCCCTTCAGTCGCAGCGTGACCCCTTTCTGTGCAAAGACGGGCATCGTCGAGTAGTTGGGGAACATGAGCATGAGCGTGGCCGTGTCCTGAGAGAAAGACTCGTACTTGAACCGTCCGCGCGACACGCTGATGGTGTCCTTACGTCCGGTAATGGGGTCGAAGAGGTAGAGTTCGGCCTGGTTCATGTTCCTGAACTCGCCCTCCAAACGGAAATTGCCGCCCTTGTCCTCACAACTGGAGAGGCACAACAGCGGCAATAGGGACAGAAGGAATTTCCAGGCCACAGATTTCACAGATTCTCCCGAGACAGTCTTTGTAGCCTGTGACGCGACAATCTGTGAAACCGATGATGTTGTCATAGTCTGTATCATTGTGACAGTCTGTGGTCTGAAAACGGGGGGATTACTTGTTCAGTTCGAGGTCTTTTTCGGCATACTGGCGGAGCGAGGCATCCTTGGTAAAGGCAGCCTGCAGGGCGTTGGCCGATTCCGACTTGTTGCCGAGACGGGCGGCGACGACAGCCTTCAGATACTCTGTGGTGGCATCGGCGTTCCTGATGTTGCTCAGTGTCTGGGCGGCAGCGGCGTAGTTCTTGTTCATCAGCTGGGCCAGGGCAGCCGAGTTGCTGGCAATGTGGCCGAAGTCCTGTTCGGCCTGGGCATACTTGCCCTGAGCCAGGTGCAGGTTGCCCATCACCTCGTTGACACCGTTGGCGGCAGAAGCCTTGGCAATGAGGGTCTCAGCGTTGGCGAGATCGCCCTTTCTCAGAGCCAGAAGACCTAAGTTGGCGTTCACCTCAGGCAGGTTGGGGTCGACAAGCTGTGCCTTGGCCACCCACTGTTGGGCCTCCTGGTAGTTGCCCTTCTGGTAGGCCAGAGTGGCCAGGTTGTTCAGGGCGCGGGCATCGTTGGGATAGTACTGCACGGCCTTCTTGTAGGCGTTCTCGGCACTGGCGATGTCATTGTCGTAGAGCGTGGCGCCATAGAGGATTTCCTCTACGCTGAGCTTCGAGGCATCGGCAGCCAACTGCTCCTTGATCTGGTCGTCGTCACGTCCGATGAGCTGATAGTTGGCAATGAGGCGTGCGCGGCGCAACTGCGGCAGAATGCCGTCGGCCAGTTCGCGGAAGGCAGCCGAGATGGCCTTGATCTGCTCTTCGCGCTCTTCGGGATCCTGATACATCGACAGCACGCGCAGAATGACATCCTTGTCCTGAATGTCGCTGGCGGCTACGAGTTCCTGGAATCCCTCCCAGTCCTCGGCGGTGTACTTAGAGTCCACCTGAGTCTCGGTGTTGGTGGCCTTCATCTGCTTCTGGAGGAATTCCGAGGTCACCTTCTCACGCTGTCCGGCCAGCTTCTCGTTCAGTTGGAAGCCACCGTCGGGCGATGCGTAGGCCGACACCTCGATGCCGTCGAGCATCTTGCCCTCCTGGTCCTTGGCAATGTCGGCGAGCAGTCGCACGAACTCCTGCACCGAGTTGTTTTGCAGCTCGCTCTTGCGCAGCTGGGCCTGGCCGATGAGGAACTTCACGTTGGCCTCCTGCTTCTGCTCGATGATGCGCTGGAAGGCATCGGGAGCCAAGGCCGGCTGTGCCGATGTCAGTGTGCGCTTGTAAAGCTCGCTGGTGGCGATGATGCCCGTGGCCACTTTCACGGCAGGCACCTCGACCACCTTGTTGCCAAGCTTGGCGTTGAAGGTCAGGTAGAGGTCGCTCTTCAGCATTTCGGGCAGATAGTTGAAGTTGGCCTTCATGGTGTAGCGGCCACCCGTCTGATAGGCGATGGTCTGGTCGTTGCCCAGCACCTTCTCGCCCTGGAACGTGGCACTGGCTCCGCGCACCGACTTCATGCCGGCGGTCGTCTGGTAGCGCAGTTCGGGTATCACGCTCACCACGGCCTTCTTCTTCATGTACTTCTCAGGGAAGTAGCCGTTGATGGTGACGGGCACCTGTCCGGCCTGTGTCTCCATCGGATTGGGGGTTACGCTGAAATAATCAGCTGAGAGTGCTCCCAGTTTGCCGGAGCACGATGATAGCAGCAGCACTGCGGCGGCTGACAACAAAATGACTTGTTGCTTCTTCATTTTTTAGTTTGATGTGTATTGTTATAAGCTTATAATGAATGCAGAACGGTTTCTGTTTTGCTTCGTTCAGTGCAAAATTACGGATAATCTTTGACATATCAAAGCGATTTTTGGAAGATTAACGCATTTTGCCCTGAAAATAAATAGTACAAAAGAGATATTAGATGCCATGCATCTTGCCAAAACCGAAACGAATGCATCATTATTTCTGCACTTCATTTGCGGAATATCGGGGGAAAGTTGTATCTTTGCAGGCGTGAAACCACTAAAAGAAAGGAAAAGGTTATGAGTACAGCAACATTGACAAACCTACGCGACTACCTGACAGGCACGCTATCGACCGCCAACATGCTTTGGCTGAGTGAGCAACTGGCCGACTACGCTAAGAAGGCAGAGGCTCCATGTCGCTTAACTCTGAAGGAGATGAACGCTCTGCTCGACCAGGCCGAGGCCGAAATTGCAGCAGGGGGAGGGATACCTCACGAGGAGGTGATGCGTGAGATGGACGAAGAAATTGAACGCTGGGAGCAAGAAGACCTTGTACTCGCCGAAAGTCAATTGCATAAAAATGAACTCGAAATGGTAGAAGCAGTATGAAGGTTCTTGTCCGAGACAAGCGTTAAACTGGGTAGTCGTGAAATAATAAACGTCACGGACATTGACTTATCCAACAA
>CAMYVQ010000069.1 GCA_947302435.1 uncultured Prevotella sp.
CACGGCTGAAGCATACACCAGTAGCAGAGGTGTCGCCCATGTTACCGAATACCATAGCCATCACGCTAACGGCTGTACCCCACTCGTCGGGAATGCCTTCCATCTTACGATAGAGGATGGCGCGCTCGTTCATCCAGCTGCGGAACACAGCGCAGATAGCGCCCCAGAGCTGCTCGATAGGATCGTTGGGGAAGTCCTTACCGGTGCGCTCCTTGATGGCAGCCTTGAACAGCTGAACCAGCTTCTTCAGCTCGTCAACGTTCAGGTCCTTATCCAGCTTCACGCCACGCTCTTCCTTCACCTTCTCGATGATCTCCTCAAACGGGTCGATGTCGGTCTTGTTCACGGGCTTCATCTCGAGCACCACGTCACCGTACATCTGTACGAAACGACGGTAAGAGTCATATACGAAGTGAGGATTCTGGGTCTTCTTCACCATACCCTCAGCCACCTCGTCGTTCAGACCGAGGTTCAGGATGGTGTCCATCATACCAGGCATAGAAGCACGGGCACCCGAACGGACAGACACGAGCAGAGGATTGGCAGCATCGCCGAACTTGCAGTTCATCAAGTCCTCGATGTGCTTCACGGCTGCCATCACGTCGTCGTTGAGAATCTCCATGATCTTCTCCTGACCTACCTGATAGTACTCGTTACAACAGTCAGTAGTAATTGTGAAACCTGGAGGAACGGGAACGCCGATATGGTTCATTTCGGCAAGGTTTGCACCTTTACCACCGAGTTCCTCACGCATTTTTGCATTACCTTCGGCCTTACCGTTGCCGAACAGGTAAACTCTTTTTTGGCTCATAAATTAAATGTATTTACGATTAACATTAAAAGTTATTGTTTTCAATTGGGCAAAGATACTGTATTTTCTGCACACTACCAAAGAAAATGTGAAAAATCTGTCAAGCCGATGTTGCAATTATCTATTTTTAACCTCATGCAATCACATTACCGATATTGGATAGTTGCGAATATATCATATAAAGCCCAAATTTCGTTTGGCACTTCTCCCACTTTTTTGTAACTTTGCATGCAAAAACAAATAATCATGGCAAGAAGCAAGAAACCACTCCCTTTGTTGGAAGGTGTAACGATAGAGGCCGTGGCAGCCGAGGGCAAATGCCTGTTTCATTGGAACGACCTTGTGGTGTTCGTCCCTTTCTGTGTCCCCGGTGATGTATGCAACGTACAGATCCGACGCAAGAAGCATTCTTTTGCCGAAGGTGAAGTGGTCGAGTTCCTTAAATATAGTATGGTACGCGCGAATCCGTTTTGCCAGCATTTCGGTGTATGCGGAGGCTGCAAGTGGCAGAACCTGCCCTACGAGGAACAGTTGCGCTTCAAGCAGCAGCAGGTCTACGACCAGTTGCACCGTATCGGGAAAATCGAGCTTCCAGAGTTCCGTCCCATCATGGGCAGCGTGAAGACACAGGCCTATCGCAACAAGCTCGACTTCGGTTGCGCCAACAAACGCTATCTGACGAAAGAGGAAATCAGCTCATTACCCTTTGACGAAAGCCAGAGCCTGAAGGATGTGCCAGCCATCGGTTTCCACATCACCGGGGCTTTCGACAAGATTCTGCCCATTGAAAAATGTTGGCTGATGGACGACTTGCAGAATCGGATCAGGAACGACATACGCGACTATGCCATTGCCCACCAACTCTCGTTCTTCGACCTCAGGGCGCAAGAAGGATTACTTCGCGACATCATCATAAGAAACTCTGAATCAAAGGAATGGATGGTCATCATCCAGTTCTGCTTGAACCCCGTCTCGTCCAATGAGCAGGGCAGCTGGGAAAGCGAAGAAGGCCAGAAAGCCTTAGCCTTGCTTCAACACGTGGCCGACACGTTCCCACAGATCACCTCCCTACTCTATCTGAACAACCAGAAGTGCAACGACACCATCGGCGACCAGCAGATTTCAGTGTTCAAGGGCAAGGATCACATCTTCGAGCTGATGGAAGACTTGAAGTTCAAGGTAGGCCCCAAGTCGTTCTACCAAACGAACACCGAACAGGCATACCACTTGTATTCCGTCGTCCGCGACTTTGCCTTTGCTCCGGGTGTAGCCCCCAGTGCTCCCCTCGTCTACGACCTCTACACGGGAACAGGTACCATTGCCAACTTTGTGGCACGCAAGGCCCGTCAGGTCATTGGTATCGAGTATGTGCCGGAAGCCATTGAAGATGCCAAGATCAATTCCCAGCTCAACCATATCACCAACACCCTCTTCTATGCCGGCGACATGAAGGACATTCTGACCGACGACTTCATTGCCGAACACGGACGGCCCGATGTCATCATCACCGACCCTCCCCGTGCAGGCATGCACCCCGACGTAGTGAAGACCATTCTCAGAGCTGCCCCACAACGCATCGTCTACGTGAGCTGCAATCCGGCCACGCAAGCACGCGACCTGCACGACCTCGACGGGCAATACCGGGTGGTGGAGGTGCAGCCCGTCGACATGTTCCCACATACGCCCCACGTGGAGAACGTGGCGCTATTGGAAAAACGATAGGGCAAACATTCAAAGAAAATATTCCTATTTTACAAACCATTAAACAATTCACATTTATGCTCACGCAACAAGACCTAAAACAAATTGCTCAACGCGGCATCAGCGAAGAGCAAATCAACACCCAGTTGAAACAGTTCGAGACGGGCTTTCCCTTCCTTCGCTTAGAGGCTGCCGCCTCGGTAGAGAAAGGCATTGTGGCTCCCAACGAAGCCGACCGCAAGAAGTATGTAGACGCTTGGCAGCAGTACAAAGCCAATGGCCACCGTATAGTGAAGTTCGTCCCTGCATCGGGTGCCGCCAGCCGAATGTTCAAGAACATGTTCGCCTTCGTCGATGCCGACTACGACGTGCCCACCACCGACTTCGAGAAGAAGTTCTTCAACGATATCGAGAAGTTCGCCTTCTACGAGGCACTCAACGAAGCATGCCTGAAGAACGAGGAAAAAGACATTAAAGAATTGATGGCAGCAGGCAACTATAAGGCCGTTGCAGCCAACATGTTACGCAAGGAGGGACTGAACTATGGACAGCTCCCCAAGGGTATGCTTCTCTTCCACAAGTATGCTGAAGGTGCCCGCACTCCAATGGAAGAGCATCTTGTAGAAGGCGCCCTCTATGCAAGCTCGAACGGTGAAGCCCATGTACACTTCACGGTGTCTCACGAGCACATCGAGTTCTTCAAGCAGAAGGTGGCCGAGAAAGCCGACGGCTTCGCCAGCAAATACGGCATCAAGTACGACATCACCTTCTCTGAGCAGAAGCCCTCTACTGACACAGTAGCCGCAAATCCCGACAACACCCCCTTCCGCGAGGCCGACGGCTCTCTGCTCTTCCGCCCCGGTGGCCATGGTGCGCTCATTGAGAACCTGAACGAGATCGACGCCGATGTCATTTTCATCAAGAACATCGACAATGTGGTGCCCGACCGCCTGAAGCCAGAGACCACGGAGTGGAAACAGGTCATTGCCGGCCTGCTGGTCAGCCTTCAGGAAAAGGCTTTCGGGTATCTCCGCCTGCTCGATGCCGGCGCTTCCGAAGAGCAACTCAAGGAGATTGCCGCCTTTGTCAAGACCTGCCTCTGCACCGACCCGAAGGGGCAGAAAGAAGACGCCGCCTACCTGCGTCGCAAGCTCAACCGCCCCATGCGCGTTTGCGGCGTGGTGAAAAACGTGGGCGAGCCTGGCGGCGGCCCGTTCCTCACCTACAACCAAGACGGCACCGTGAGCCTACAGATTCTGGAGAGTTCGCAGATTGACACGAACAACGAGGCCTACATGAAGATGTTCACTCAAGGCACACACTTCAATCCCGTCGACCTTGTCTGCGCCGTTCGCGACTATAAGGGCCAGCCATTCTGCCTGCCCGATTTCGTCGACAAGACCACAGGCTTCATCTCCTCGAAGTCGAAGGGCGGCAAGGAGCTGAAGGCTCTCGAACTGCCCGGCCTTTGGAATGGTGCCATGAGCGACTGGTCGACTGTCTTCGTTGAAGTGCCTCTTGGCACCTTCAACCCCGTGAAGACCGTGAACGACCTGCTGCGCGACCAGCACCAATAAAAGTTTAAATGTTCATTTGATTGATTTTTGTTTATACGCAGAAAATGAGGGGGTTAGCATGATTTCCCCCTCATTTTTCATAGTCGGGTACGCCTTGTACCCCCTGCCTCCTTTCTTTTCAGGTGGGTATCTTCGCGAATGTTTTTCTGTAGCTCCTGTTGTCTACTTTCTTCACCAGCCCGTCGGCTTCCCATCTCCTTAGCGTAGTGCTTGCTATGTTAATGTCCCTGCAAACGCCCTCGCTGACAAGGGTCTCGGTGGTGATGGTCTCGGGCAGTCGGGCGTAGGCTTCGCGTACTTTCGTCGACCGTTTCCGTGGGACGAAATCCGACCATTCGCGTTCTTGTGCCTCCATGACCATTTCACCAAACATGTGCATCTGCGCCATGAGACACCAGTCGCCTATGAGCCGTGCGAACTCCAGGTCACTGTCGATGACTTCCATTATTCTCTCTCCACTCTCCTCTCTTTTCTCTCCACTCTCCTCTCTCTTCTCTCCTCTTTCAACTCTCCTCTCTCCACTCTTCACTCTCCACTCTATTTCCCTCAGCACGATGCGCACCAGCGTGTAGCGCATCATGATCACGGGGATTCGCTTGCGGAAGTAGTCCAGACAGAAGTCCTGTTCCAAGCGTGCCTCGTCGGTGAGCTGCCGTTCGTACTGATAGCAGAAGTCCACCAACCGCTCGCATTTCAGCTCGCCGCGCACCTGTTCCAGCTTCAGGCCAACGGAGCGCAGGTAGCTTTCGCGCTCATGGTCGCGGATGGCCCTTCGCCGCTCTATCATGGCGAAGTCATTCTGCGGCATGGGGAAGAGGGTGAGTCGGGTGACCAGTCCGTCGAGCACCGTCGATGGCTTGATTTTACGTTTCATGGCTTCGAGTGTGCCTGAAACGACTTGGTTCCAGTTCACCTGTATGATGCCGTTCACGCTTTGGTCGTTGGCATAGTCGACACCGGCATACTCGTTGTGGAACGATTTCAGCTCCAAGTCGTTCTTTCCAGCCCAGCTGCCCGTCTGTGCGCGGAGGGCGGTGGCCAGTTCGGGTTCCAGCGTGTAGCAGTGCAGGTGAAGGGGCTGGTTGTCGGGGCCGAAGCAGTCGTCGTCGATGGCATCGGTGAGCCGTCGGTAGAGCATGGCGTTCGAGATGGTCGACGGCACGTAGCGTATCACGGGGTGCTGCTGTTCGGGAGCCTCGCTCTTGGCGTTCTTGGTGCTGGCGGCCCGCTTCTTCATGTCCTCCCTGTACTGTCGCTCCCACTCGCGGCCCACGCGGTCGGCTGCCCTCATAGGCTCCATGATGAGGCGGTCGAGCTCGGTGATGAAACTCTTGCCGCTGGCCGCTGGCCCCACGATGTAGACGAGGAACGACAGGCGGTAGTCCTTGCCGTCGAAGTGCTCCCACCAGCACCGCGTGAGGTAGGTTCCGAACATGGCCCCTGCTGCCAGCACGCCTGCCAAGCGGTGGTGTTCGGGCAGGGAGGCTACAGCTTCTCGATACCCCGGGCTGTCACCAAGAACACCTTCAAGTCTATGCCACCAGGCTGCGTAATCGATTGTAGCCGAACGGCGAGTTGACGGGTTGCCCCCTCCCCCATCCAACTGTACGCCCACAGCTCGTAGCACGTCCTGCATCCGCCGCGGTATGGTGTTGTAGTGCTGCTGGGTACAAGCATCAGCTGCAATACGCTCGATTTCAGCACTTCCCCGCTCGGCTGCAATGTCACGGCCCACCTCACACTCTGCAAGAATCCTCGTGAGTAGCTTCGGGTCGAAGTCGGTGATGTAGCGAAGGTCGCAAGCCAGACGGTACAGGCTCTGGTGGCGGTCTCCAGACTTCGGCACGCCTTTGCATACGAGTTCGAACCACTTATGGCAGATTGTCTGATACGGTATGCCACGGTAAACCTCCCCCCCGGCCCCCTCCGAGGGGAGGGGGAGTTTTGAGTCAGTCGTGCTGTATCCAAAGGCGCTTCTAACTTCCTTTCTCCCCCTCTCTTTGGAGTGGGAAGGGGGGAGGTTTTCTCCTCTGTATTGAGGGCCGTATCTCTCATCATATTCTTTGTTTTCATAAGTAAAAAGGTTTTCTTTGTTGATATAGATAATGTCTTCGAGCATGGGGCAGAAGGAGCAGCGCGAGGCATCCTTGCAGGCCGTGTCGGGCTCCACGCCGAGCTGCGAGGCGAGCCACGCCTGGTTGTCGGCAATGTTGCCACGCCCAGCATCGGCTATGGCCACGAAGCGCAGTCCGCGCCCCGAGGGGGTGACGTGGACGAGGAGGATGGGGCCCCCCTCTGTCCCCTCTTGGGGGGATGAGAACAGTTCGGGATGCTCCTGACGTATTTTCGCATAGAGTTCGCGAGGCGACAAGTTCATGTTGGAGCCCCCCACGGTCCCCCCAAGGGGGGAGGAAAGGGCCTCTTCGGTCATCCCCCCTTGTGGGGAGTTGAGGGGGTCTCCTACGTGGTCCACGTCGAGCATGAACAGTCCGTTCAGCCTTGCCGCCGACTGCTTGCGCCAATGGCCCTCGAAGCCTTTCTTCGACACGGTCTTGTCGAAGGTGGCCTGATACATCAGCACGGGCAGGCCGCTTTTCAGGGCGGTGATCGTGCGGCACTTCGCCTTCAGCTGCCTTATCTCGCCCTTCAACTGCATGTTGAGGGGAAGCTTCGGGTCGGGTTGGGCTTCCATGAGTGCCTCGCGGCTCTTGATCTCCTGTTTCAGGCGGTCGAGTTCCGGCAGGCGTGCGCGGTAGTCGCGAATACGGTTCACCACGGCATCCGAGACGACGAGCTGAGCAAAGCGCTCAGCCGTCATTATCTCGCATTGACTAAAAAAGTTTGGTTGGTAGCAAAACATTGGTTCACTTTATACATAAGGTTCATTAATGCCTGGTTGTAGTTGGGAGTCGCCTTGAGGTCGATGCCGAGCACCATTTCAATGCGCGACTCCTTCTTCGAGAGGGTGATTCGGGCGTTCGGCTCGTCCATGAGCATGCGGCCCCTGAGTTTGGGCTTGGCCTTGGTCTGCAAGCCGCGCGTCAGTTTCTCCACCGCGTCGTAGAGGAAGGCCGTGGGGTCTTTCTCCTCCTGCGGTATCACGATGTGGGCCACCGTCGAGTTCCGCTTCTCGCCCACGGTGCGGTAGAGCTTGCCTGCCGCCGTGCGGGCTATCTCCTCTTGCGAGGAGAGGCCCGTGTGGCGGTCGGCGCGAAACTCCATGTCGTCCTCGCCCTTGATGGTCAGCGTGCCGCGAACCTTGCGCGGCACGGGCAGGGTTTGCCCCTGCTGCTGTGCCTGCTGTTGGTCTTTCTTCATGTCTTCCATAAGTTCAAGATATTCAAGTGTCACAATACTGCCATTTTAGTGAGCGTAAGTCGGTTCTCGTAGTGGGTCTGTCCCTGCTGGTCTTTCCACGCACGGGCCGTGGCCGCGATGCTGGCCTTATAGTAGAAGTCCTTCGACAGCTGTCCCTGTTTGCGGGCCTGCTCCTGCACCATCTCGCAATACAGCGTGTCGCCGCCGCTCTGGAGGATGAAGCCCATCGAGGCAAACCGCTCCGTGGTGCCCTGCTGCGTCTGATACTCCCGTTCCTGTAGTGCCGACTGTTCGGCAATTCTGCATATAATTTCCATGATGTTTGTTGTTTTTTAAATTTTTACCTCACGGCTGGAGGGACGTCCTTTCTCCCCGTCGAGGTTTCTGGGGGCAAAGGTAGGGACAAAAAAAGGCCCCCATGCAGGGAGTCTCCATTATTCTGCAGAGCGACAAGCGGTGACAAGTAAAAACAAGTGATGACCAGTCAAATCGAAAAGTTCGGAAAGTGGGACAACAAAAAAGAGGGTCAAACGACCCTCCCGTTCCAATTCTGCTTCGACCTTGTGTAAAGCCCCACCTTGTTTAGGATGCCCCACAGCACCCCTTTTCTGCTGTTCCCGTAATCAGAGATACGTTTCTCCTTCACCCATCGGTTCACCAGATCGGTAATATTCTCCTGTGCCATTCCCCGTATCTCTTTCAGGAACCTGCGCACATCCTCTTTATTGTTGTAGAATATAGGCATGAGGTTCGTCACGAGTTCTTCGTCATCGTTCGTGTCGTCTGCCTCCTTTACTTCGTCTGGCACAATATCCACAATCTCCTCCACCACCTCTGCCTCCTCGGCATCATCTTTGAAGAAAGCAGAGATTAAATTCCTGATATCGCCACCATTCACCGTGTCGATATGCAGTTCCTTGTGGTGGTCGTAATGGTTGGCACCGTTTTCATAATAGCTGTTACTCATTGGCTATTCGTTTTAGTGGTACTAACTTTTCCTTTTTTTCTCCCAAAAGCAGCTGGCTGCGCTTGTCGTCATGAGTAGCCCCAGAGGCATAATACGCACCATAAGTAGGACGTTTGGCAATTGTTTTCATAGACTCCGATAAATCCTTCTGCTGCTCTATAGGCTCAAACAGACGCTCACGGTATTTCTTCAGTAATTCCGGATAGTGCTCACGCCAGGCGCCTTGTACACTGATGATAGGACTTGCCTGAAGTTCCCTCAGCATAGAAAAAGCTATTTCTGGAGGATACTGTTTCAACTCGGCATCGATGTCCTCGATGGGAATTGACGAAAGCACCATCTTCTCAATGATTTCCTTAGATTTTTCCAACTCCCTGCGAGTACGGCTCGATAGGTCTTTCAACTGCTGGATGAGTTCGTCTTTCTGATGGCTCTCGTCTTCAATGTCCTTATAGCTCTTTGGCCGATGCTCGCGAAGCAGACGCTGAAAATCCTCAGGGAAGATGGCATCACACAGCGGA
>CAMYVQ010000070.1 GCA_947302435.1 uncultured Prevotella sp.
CGAACGGCACGGAGAGCACCACAGCCAGCGGCAGGATGTACGACTCGTACTGTGCTGCCAGAATCAGGTAGATGAAGATGAAGCAGAGCAGGAAGATGATGGCCGTTGAATTGCTGGCCTTGGCCTCCTCACGTGTCAGACCCTGATAGTCGTAGGAGTAGCCCGTAGGCAGAATCTCGGCAGCCACTTCCTGTGCAGCCTTGATGGCCTCACCCGAAGAGTAGCCGTCGGCCACGGTGGCTGTCACATTGATGGACGTGAAGAGGTTGAAACGGTTGATGTTTGAAGGACCGTAGACACGTTCCATGCGGCAGAACTCTTCGACGGGCGACATGCCCTTAGGAGTGCGCACGTAGACACTCTTCAGCGATTCGGGTGTCATACGGGTCTCGGGCGAGCCCTGCACCATGACGCGGTAGAGCTTACCGTAGGCATTGAAGTTCGAGGCATACAGGCCGCCGTAGTAACCCTGCAGCGTGGTAAGCACGGTAGAGGGCGAGATGCCGCTCTGCTTACACTTGGCCACGTCGACATGGATCATGTATTGCGGATAGTTCGGGTTATACGAGGTCATGGCCATTTGGAACTCAGGGCGCTTGTTCAGTGCGGCCAAATAGTCCTGCACAATGCCGAAGAACTTGTTGAGGTCGCCGCCCGTGCGGTCCTGCATCACTAACGAGATACCGCTGTTGGCCGAGAAGCCGGGAATCATAGGCGGTGCGAAAGCCAGGATCTTGGCATCCTTGATGTGGGCCGTCTTGATATAGATCTGTGCCAGCACACCGTTTGACTCCAATGGGTTCAGGAAGAAACGGTAGATACCGTCGCCCTGCCACAGGCCCGAAAGCTTCCATAAGAATCCTTTCTGGCGCTCGGCGAAGGGTTTCAGCTTGATGATGAACGTAGCCTGGTCGGAACCGGCACCGGCAATGAAGTTATAGCCCTGAATCTGCTCACGGCTCTGGATGGCCGGGTCGGCAGCGAGGATGGCATCCACCTCGTCGATAATCTGGCGTGTGCGGGCCACTGAGGTTGCAGGAGGCATGGAGATGGTACAGAAGATGGTACCGGTATCCTCGTCAGGAACCAGACCCGACTTTGTCGTTGCCAGGGTAATGCCCAAAACGGCAATTCCCACAACGACGGCAAGGCCGATGGCCAAAGGCTTGCGCACCAGTTTCTCCACGATGCCTTTATACTTGCCCAGTACATTGTTATAGGCTGTATTGAAGCTGGCATGGAAACGGTCGATGCGCGACATCTTTATCTCATGTCCGTCTTTGTCGTGCGGTTTCAGGATGATGGCGCACAAGGCTGGCGAAAGTGTCAGGGCGTTCAATGCCGAGATGAAAATAGAGACTGCCATCGTCACACCGAACTCGCGGTAGAACGTACCTGTGGTGCCGCCAAGGAACGAAACAGGGATGAACACCGAGGCCATCACAAGTGTAATGGAGATGATGGCACCCGAAATCTCGTTCATGGCATCGATAGAGGCGGTCAGCGAGGACTTATAGCCTTGGTCCAACTTGGCATGCACGGCCTCGACCACCACAATGGCATCGTCGACCACGATGGCAATGGCCAACAGCAGGGCCGACAGGGTAAGCAGGTTGATGGAGAAGCCAAACACTTCAAGGAAGAAGAATGTGCCGATGAGTGACACAGGTACGGCAATCAGCGGGATGAGCGTGGAGCGCCAGTCCTGCAGGAACACGTAGATCACGACGAACACCAGGAAAAGGGTGAAGAACAGCGTGAACACCACCTCCTCGATAGAAGCATAGAGGAACTCCGTCACGTCGTAGTTGATCTTATAAAACATGCCCGGCGGGAAGAGCTTGGCCTGCTCTTCCAGCTCGGCCTTCACCTGCTTGGCAATCTCGTTGGCGTTCGAGCCGGCAATCTGCTGCACCATACCCATCACCGACGGGATGTTGTTGTTCTTCATCGAGACTGAATATTGCAGGCCGCCCAGTTCAATCTTGGCCACATCCTTCAGCTTCAGGGTCTGTCCGTTGGCATCGCTCGAAATGATGATGTTGCCGAACTCCTCAGCCGTCTTGAAGCGGCCGGTATAGCGCATGGCATACTCGTAGGCCACATCGCTGCGCTCGCCGAAAGTACCGGGAGCTGCCTCGACGTTCTGTTCGGCCAGCACATTGCTGATGTCCGAGGGCATCAGGTTGTACTGCTTCATCACGTCGGGCTTCAGCCAGATACGCATGGAGTAGGTCTTCACACCAGGCGACTGCACGTCGCCCACACCCTGAATACGCTTGATGGCTGGGATGATATTGATGTTACTGTAGTTTGTCAGGAACTCGTCGTCATAGCGGCCGTCAGAGGTCAGGGTGAACATCATCACTTGTGAGGTCTGACGCTTCATCACCGTCACACCGATGCGCGTCACCTCAGCCGGCAGCAATGCCTGTGCCTGCTGCACGCGGTTCTGCACGTTCACTGCACACATATCGGCGTTCATGCCCTGACGGAACAGAATGCTCATCTGGGCCGAGCCCGACGAAGCCGTAGAGGTAATATAGTCCATGCCTTCCACACCGTTGATACTCTCCTCAAGCGGCGTGATGACCGAGTTCTTCACCGTTTCGGCATCGGCACCAGGATAGCTGGTGTACACCACAACCGTTGGCGGTGCAATATCGGGGTACTGCTCAATGGGCAGTGAGGTCAGTCCGATGAAGCCCAGCAGTACCAAGACGACGGAAACCACCGTCGAGAGTACCGGGCGTTTTATAAATGTTGTAAATGTCATATTCTCTCTGCCCCCTAAGTTAGGGGGTTGGGGGTCTGAACAAGCGTAATTATCAGAATCCCCGTTTTAATTATTAACTATTACTTATGGGAGCCTGCGCTTGTTCAGACCCCCAACCCCCTGACTCAGGGGGCTTTGTCATTTCTTCATTGCGCCGACGATGTCACCGGCTGACATGGCCTTGGCCTGCTCGTCGATCTTCTGCTGATAGCGCTCAGGAGTGATGGGCACAATCTCCATCTGGTCGCTGAGTTTGGTGATGCCGTTGGTCACGTATTTGTCGCCCACTTTCAGTCCGCCAGTCACGATGTAGTTGTAGCCGTCGTTCTGTGGGTTGACCGTAATCTCCGTGTACTGCACACGGTTGCTGTCGTTCAGGGTGTAGATGAACTTCTTGTTCTGCACCTCCATCACGCACGACTGTGGGATGACGATAGCCTCGTTGTTGTCGTGTGGGATGATGATATTGCCCGAACCGCCGCTCTTCAGCAGTTTGTTGGGGTTGGGGAACACGGCAATCATCTGCACGGTACCCGTAGCCTGGTCGATCACGCCGCTCATCTTGGCCACCTTGCCCTCGTGTGCATAGATCGAGCCGTCAGCTAACTGCAGCTTCACAGAAGGCAGGGCTGCCAATGCGCCGTTCTGTCCGCCTTCAGATTTCGACATCTCCAAGGCGTCTTTCTCGTTCACCGAGAAATAGACCTCCATGGTCGAGTTGTCGCTCACGGTGGTCAGCACGTTGGCTGCGCTCACCAAGGCACCCACCTTGAAGGGCAGTGTGCCCACCACACCGGCGGCAGGGCTTTTCACGAAGCAGAAACTCAGGGCCTCTTTGGCGTTGGCTAGGGCAGCCTGCGCCTGGGCCAGTCCGGCTTTGGCCTGCTCGTATGTGTTCTGGGCGGTCTGCATCTCGTAGTCGCCAATCACTTTGTTGTCAAACAATTTCTTTGAGTTGTTGAAAGTCAGCTCAGCGGTGTTCACCTGTGTCTGTGCGGTGTTCACTGCGGCCTGTGCCTGTCGCACCTGTGCCTGATAAGTGGCATTGTCAATCTCGAAAAGCACCTGTCCGGCACCTACGTTCTGACCTTCTTTCACGTAGATTCGGGTAATGAATCCGCCCACCTTCGGGCTGATTTGCACATCTTGCACACCTTTGATGGTGGCAGGAAACTTCTGTTGCATGGTAGCGCTTGAAACCCCTGCTTCGACGACGGGATACTCATTGTCGCCGAAAGTGGGACGCCCACCGCCATTGCCACACGAAACCAACATGGCAGCGCAAGCGGCAACCAACATGATTTTTTTTGTTTTCATACCTAAAATGTTCTATTTTTTAAATTTATATATAAATTTCTATTATCCCTAATGAAAACTCTGTGTCCCTACATAAGTTTTCGGTGTGCAAAATTAATAAAAAGATGTGGAACTCATTCTTGTCTTATATCTTTTTTACACTTTATTAGTGTTATTTATGCCGCAGGCAGATGATATATGACAAAAATAATGACGGCAGTCCAAAAGGGTAGTTGTCAGGATGGTTGCCGTCGTTGATATTCAATTGTCTCACAGTTGATGATGAATCATCCTGTCATTGAACATCAATGACAAGCTCATTGAACATCAATGGTGAGACAAACGAATATGGATGGCGGTGTGATTGAATATCAATGGTCAGAAGGCCGTTGAAAGCCCCATTTCACGGGCCTTTTCCATGAGCAGTTTCATGAGGGGTTCGCGCTCGTTTTCCACGCGGTTGTCGAGGACGGCATCCTTGAGGGTCTGCTTCAGTGTACCCACCTCGCGCGAGGGTTTCAGGTGGAACAGCTCCATGATCTCGTTGCCGTCGATGACGGGTTGCAGCAACCGCTTGTAGTCCTTCTCCTTCAGGTCGGCAAGCTTTTCGCGCACCATGCGGAAATTCTCGAGGAACATCTTCTTCTTCACCTCGTTCTTCGACGTGATGTCGGCCTCGCAGAGCAGCATGAGGTCGTCGATGTCGTCGCCGGCATCGTTGAGCAGCCGGCGCACAGCCGAGTCGGTGACCTCGTTGTCGGCGATGACCTGTGGGCGCATGTGCATGTCGACGAGCTTCTGCACATATTTCATCTCTTCTCCCATGGGCAGCTTCAGCCGACGGAAAATCTGGGGCACCATCTTCGCCCCTATATAATTATGGTTATGGAAAGTCCAGCCGATGGCAGGGTCCCACCGTTTCGTCTTTGTCTTCCCGATGTCGTGGAGGAGGGCGGCCCAGCGGAGATACAAGCAAGACCCACCCCCTACCCCTCCCGAGGGGAGGGGAGTTTGGTTACAATTTGAAGCGTCAGAACTATCCGAGCCCCCCTCCCCTCGGGAGGGGCTGGGGGTGGGTTGTATATTTTCCACCACCTCCAACGTATGGTAGAAATTATTCTTATGCGCCCGTCCGTTACGCTGCTCCACGATGTCGAGGGCGGCGAGTTCGGGAAGGATGATCTGCAAGATACCAGCGCGTTGCAGGTAGTCGAAACCGATGCTGGGGTGGGGAGCGAGCAGGATTTTGTTCAGTTCTTCTCCGATGGCTTCGCCACTGACCGTCTTGATGCGGTCGGCCATGCGCTGGAGGGTGGCGAAAGTCTCGTCCTCAATCTGGTAGTTCAGTTCCGTGGCGAGGCGTATGCAGCGCATCATGCACAGGGGGTCGTCGCTGAAAGTGATGCCCGGTTCCGACATCGTGGCGATGAAGCCGTCTTCAAGGTCGGCCAGTCCGTTGAAAGGGTCGACAAGTTCGCCGAAACGCTCCCTGTTCAGGCAGATGGCCATGGCGTTGATGGTGAAGTCTCTGTGTTTCAGCTTCTTGTCTATTCCGCTTCCGTCGTCTACGACCACTGTTTCGATGTTGTCGTTGGGACGTTCCAAAAAGAGGTCTCGCACGTATTCGCCCACCACATAACATTCCACGCCCGAGGTGTCGGCCAATTGGCTGATATGGTGGAATTGGGGGCGGTCGAGCAGCTCGGCCAGTTCGTCGTCGGAATAGAGCTTCATGCCTTTTTGTTGAAAATTGGGTGCAAAGGTACAAAAAAGGTGGACGAAATGGGACATTATTAGTTTTTTTTAGTATCTTTGCTGCCTAAAAACAAATAAAACTTAATGAATCATGATGAAAGCAAAACAAATCTTTCTCACAGCGGCTCTGTTTGTCCTTAGCGGAATTAGTGCCACGGCTGGAAATTGGTGTGATATGGAACCTCTGAAACTGGAAGTTCCTGAAATGAAAGCCGAGTTGTCTACTGCCATCCATCAACCGCTGAACTATTACGATCAGTCGGTCATGCCCCTGCTGAGGACGACTCCCGAACCGAAGATGGATTTTGACTTCTTCAAGTCGAAGACGAATCCGGGCGTGAAGGAATACAAGTTCATAGACGACATGACCTTCGTGGGTGTGCCCCTGTTCCTGGCAGGCATCGCCATCAAGGGTGACAAGGCTGGTTTCCAGTCGAGCGACAGGTATGCTAATTCAAAGACAAAACTGGTCACCAACTTCAAGACCTCGATTGACGACTACACCCAGATGTTCGGCCCCGCGTTGACCGTCGGCCTGAAGCTGGCAGGCGTGGAAGGCCGTAGCGACTGGCCCCGATTGGTGACAAGTTCGCTGATCTCGTATGCGTGGATGGCCGCCTTCGTCAATGGCATCAAGTACACGGCCAAGGAGATGCGTCCCGACGGATCGACGGCCAACTCGTGGCCTTCGGGCCATACGGCCACCTCGTTTGTGGGTGCCACCATCCTGCACAAGGAGTACGGTCTGACTCGCTCACCCTGGTATTCGGTGGCCGGCTACGGTGTGGCGACGGCAACGGGCGTGATGCGTATCCTGAACAACCGCCACTGGATCAGCGATGTGATGTCGGGTGCGGGCATCGGTATCTTGTCGGCAGAGCTGGGCTATGCCGTTAGCGACCTGATTTTCAAGAAGAAAGGCCTGTTGCGCAACGACCGTGAGGAGTTTAGCGACAACCCCTCGTTCTTCAGCATATCGATGGGTTTGGGCTGGGGATTGAAGAATCTTTCCTTCGACTATAGCGATACGGAATATGCCGAAGATATAGACCCATCGCTTGAAGGCGAACGGTTCAATGTGGACTTCCATACGTCCTCAGTGGTCGATGCCGAAGGCGCCTATTTCTTTAATAAATATATAGGTGTGGGCGGACGTCTGCGTGTAAGGGCAATGACGGCGAAGTCGTGGAGCAACTTCGTGGAGGATGCCAAGAAAGAGCGTCAGGAGATGGGCAAGGATATTCTCGAATTGGTTGACAACGCCTCGCTGATACCCACCTCGCAGCTTCAAAAAGAGATGGCCAATATGACAACGCTGGAGGAATACTCCATTGAGAGCGACCACCTCACGGAGTTCTCGGCCAATGTGGGCCTTTACTTCAACCTGCCGCTGAGCGACCGCTTCGCTTTAGGGTCAAAGCTGTTGATAGGACGTTCAATGACGCAGGCACTCGACATCAATGCACACTATCAGGGCGATGTGAAGAACATGGCCTACACGATGGAAATCAAAGACGGCTACCAGCCTGGCAACGGTTTGGACGGCGGCAAGGACATAGAGAATGATGTCAATGTCTTCGTAGCCAATTTTGCCTCGGCAGACAAAACCTACGACGTGGAGTGGGACTATCTGACCTTGAGCGGTAACAACTCTACAAACTTCGGTACCGGCCTGTCGCTGACCTATAAGTACAAGTCGAACTTCTCGTGGAAAATCTTCGTCGACTACGATTACTCGAAGAAGGAGTTCACGTTCACTGCCGATCCCTACCGCTTCCTGAAGCACGCTACGCCCACTTTCTGTAACATCTTCGAGATCATAGGCGCACCGCTTGATCCCATCTCGTTCAAGAAGAAAAAGGACGTACACTTCTTCACCATTGGCGGCTCGTTTGCCGTGACGTTCTAATGTGTGAGTATATGAAGAGAACAATATGGATGGTTGGAGCATTTGCCGTTTTTGCAATGAGCATCTGCGTCAGTTGCTCTAACCGTTCGCGTCGGGCGGAAATCGAGCAGCGCAAGGCTGCTCTCGTACACAAACAGGACTCTGCTCTGGCCGAAGCCCAACAGCGGCTGGCCGTGGTCGACAGTCTCTTGGAGGTGGCCAAGGCTGAGCACGACCGCCAGCATGAATGGGTGATGAAGCACAGTACGAAGCTCAACGACAAGTCGCCCGAGGTGCTCCGCCTGAACCAGCTTCGCGCTCACCGCGACTCGCTGCAAGTGGAGTGGGAAACACTGGGTGCAAAGATTAAATATATCCGAAAAAAACAAAATAAAGAGTGAAGAGTTGGTTCTCTTCACTTTTTTTATTACCTTTGCAGCCAATTATTCGAATAATTCATATTAAATCATGGCACAAGAAGACGTTTTTAAGAAAATTGTGTCGCATTGCAAGGAATACGGATTCGTGTTCCCCTCAAGCGACATCTACGACGGACTGGGCGCAGTGTATGACTACGGACAGAACGGCGTAGAGCTGAAAAACAACATTAAGGAATACTGGTGGAAATCGATGGTGTTGCTGCACGAGAATATCGTGGGCATCGACTCGGCCATCTTCATGCACCCCACCATCTGGAAGGCCAGCGGACATGTGGATGCCTTCAATGATCCCCTCATTGACAACCGCGACTCGAAGAAGCGCTATCGCGCCGATGTACTTATCGAGGATCAGATTGCCAAGTACGACGAGAAAATCCAGAAGGAGGTCGAGAAAGCCCGCAAGCGTTTCGGCGACTCTTTCGACGAGGCCAAGTATTTGGAGACCAGCGAGCGCGTGAAGGAAACCAAGGAGAAGCGCGACGCACTCCATGCCCGTTACGCCGCTGCCATGCAGGGCCCCGACTTGGAGGCTCTGAAGCAGATTATCCTCGACGAGGAGATTGTGGATCCTATCAGCGGCACGAAGAACTGGACCGACGTGCGCCAGTTCAACCTGATGTTCTCTACCGAGATGGGTGCTTCGGC
>CAMYVQ010000071.1 GCA_947302435.1 uncultured Prevotella sp.
CTCAACGGCATGGATTTCGTGAAGTCGCTCGCCGTGCCGCCACTCGTTGTCTTCACCACGGCCTACTCTGAGTATGCCGTCGAAGGCTTCCGTGTCAATGCGGTGGACTATCTGCTCAAGCCCTTCGGCCTACAGGAGTTCCAAAGGGCGGCCAACAGGCTTCTCGAACGCATGTCCCCCCGTCTCGCTTCTTCTGCCGTGCAAAGCAGTTCTACGGGGGATTCGGACATCCTTTTCCTGAAGACCGACTACCGCACCGTGAAGCTCAGGATCTCCGACATCCGTTACATTGAGGGCATGAGCGAATACCTGAAAGTGTGGGTGGAGAATGAGCCGAAGCCCATCATCATTCTGCTGTCGATGAAGAAGATTGAGGAACGCCTGCCAGATTGTTTCATGCGCATCCACCGTTCCTACATCATTAACCTCAACAAGATTCAGGAGGTCAACAAGAACCGTGTCGTCATGGAACGCCAGCAGGGCGAGCGAAGCGCTTCGGGTGTGACAGATGTTAGTATTCCCATTGGCGATCTTTATAAAGAGACTTTCCAAACCTATTTGGATACCAAGTTCTTAGGCAAATAACGTGAGTCCGACGTTATTCTATTCCCGATTTTTGCGAAAATTGGATGAATTTTCGAGAAAATTGAGAACCATTCATTAAGCATCAGCCTGCGATTTCCTGAAAGAACGGACAGCTTTTGTACATAAACAGTAATAATATCCACAAATAATGCGGACTGTTAGCAAAAAAGTTGTATCTTTGCATCAGCACGGTGAAAGCCGCCGCCAAGGACGTATGGTACGACATGAACGGTCGCAAGCTTCAGAAGAAACCCACCGTGAAGGGTGTGTACATGAAGAATAACATGAAGGTCGTGGTTAAGTAATACTCTGAACCAATCATCGGGGGCGATGCGCCAGGAGTGCGCATGGTCCCCGATTTTTTTGCTCACGTTGTTTCTTCGTTCCACGGAAAAATCGTATCTTTGCACCGACGAACTTTAAAAAGAAAGGAAACATAGCATTAACGTAAACACAAGGAGATTATAAATGAAAAAAGGAATAGTTGGTGCATTTATTGCATTCTTTGTTTTTTCAATTGGGAATGTGATGGGACAGTCGTACGATACGTTATGGAAGAAAGTGAGAGAGGCAGAGTATAACGACCTGCCGCAGTCACAAAGAAAGTTGCTGGCCAAGATCATCGACAAGGCAGAGCGCGAAGCCCAGTACGGGCAGTTGATGAAAGCCCTGCTAAAAGATGCACAGGCCGCCTGCAGTGTGTCGCCCGACTCGCTGAAACCTTTTGTGGAGCGGTTACGCGAGCGTGAGCAACAGGCAAAAGGTATTGCTTTGCAAGCCGTTTGCCAGACAGTTCTGGCACGTGTCTATGCCGACAACCCACGATTCGACGACCATGCTGCCGAACTGGCTGCCGACTATCGGGCCAGAGCCATGTCGCATCCGGCAGAACTGGCTGCCGTGAAGGCCAGCGACTACGTGCCTCTCTTGGTGAAGGGCCGCGATGGAGCCTACTATGGCGACGACCTGCTGAGTGCCATCGGCTACGAAACGAGGAAGTTCCGCGAATTGCATCAGTACTATCTGACCACCGACAACCGTGTGGCACAGTTGTTTTCCGGTATCGAGTGGCTGAGGAATGAGGCCGATATGAATGAGCCAGCCCAGGGCGTGGCCCGTTTCGATTCGCTCATCGACCGCTATGCCGATCTCACCGAGTGTGGCGAGGCGGCCATTGTCCGATATGAGCAGATGGAGCGCATGGACGCAGTGACGGCACGCGAGAAGGTGGCCTTCCTCGATGAGGCAATACAGCGATGGGGCGGATGGAAACGCATGGACGAGTTGCGCTTCCATCGTGAGACACTTGCCATGAGCATGTTCCATGCCAGTATGGATCTTCAGCTAACCATTCCCAACCGTCAGCAGACCGTGCGTCTTGACAACCTGCGCCATCTTAGTTCACTGACCATGAGTGTCTATCGTGTGAATGTTGATGCCGACACAAAACTTAATCCGAACAGCGAGTCTGATTACGCAACACTCAAACCCCTGTTGACGGCACTGCCCGAACTGACACAGACAAAGACCTTTGCTGGAAAGGCCGACTATGAGCAGTTTGACGACTCGCTCATACTGAAGGGGCTGCCTGTGGGTGTCTATATGATTGAGTTCCGCAGTCAGCCGCAGACGGATGTGTCGCGTTCGTTCTATTTTGTCAGCAATCTGCGTCTGCTGCTTCAGGCCCTTCCTGAGAACAAGATGCGCTATGTGGTGGTGAATGCCACGACGGGTCAGCCCGTGAAGGACGCATCAGTGCGACTCACCCTGTTCAAGGGTGGACTGCGCGATCAGAGAAGAACCGTGACCCTGACCACCGACAAGGCTGGCGAATGTCTGTATAACATGGGCAATGATCGTGTAGGTGAGGTCTTTGTCACCACGGCTGACGACCATGCCTGTCCATTGGAGACCCGACGGGGCTATTTCGGTTTCAACGACGACAAGCGCCTGCATGAGCAGGTGGCCGTCTATACCGACCGTGCCATCTATCGCCCCGGACAGAAGGTGCAGGTGGCAGCCATTCTCTATAGCACGCACAATGGTTTCGAGCATGAGGTGCAGGCCGACAGGAAAGTGTCTGTGAGACTGCGCGATGCCAATTATAAGGAGGTGGCTGTGTGCGACCTTGTGAGCGACGAGTATGGTACGGTGAGTACCGACTTTGTGCTGCCCTCGAAAGCATTGACGGGACAATATTCCGTGTCGATTGATGGCCATTCCCAATATTTTCGTGTGGAAGAGTACAAAAGACCCACGTTCCAGGTGGAGTTTCCCAAAGTGGATCAGGAGTATCAGAATGGCGACACCCTCACCGTTCGGGCCACGGCCACAACCTATGCTGGTGTGCCGGTGCAGGGTGCGCACGTGAAATACAGGGTGGAACGCCGTGTTCCCTGGTGGTGGGTGTCCTATTCCCGATATTGGCAGGGAGGAACCATCGGACGGACTACGGAGGCGGAAGAGCTGCTGAGCAGCGAGACAATGACCGACGAGAACGGACATTTCGAGGTGCGCATGCCCATGGTGCTGCCAAAGGGCAAGCATCCCCAGTTCTATAACTTTGTAGTGGTGGCCGACGTGACCGATGCTGCCGGTGAGACCCATCAGGGACAGTTGTCGCTGCCCTTGGGCAACCGTAAGACGACCCTCACCGTCGACCTTGCTGAGAAGATGCTCATGGAGAAAGCGCAGCCCTTGCGTCTGCATGTGCTGAATGCTGCCGGCAACGATGTTGCGGCCACGGTGCGCTATCGGATTGACAGTGGCAAATGGCAGGAGGCACAGGGCAATACCGACATTGCCCTGCCAAAGTTGAAGAGTGGGGAGCACAAGTTGCAGGCTGTCTGTGGTGAAGACTCGTTGGAGCATTCGTTCGTCGTGTTTTCGCTTGACGACAAGCGACCCGCCACGGAGACCGACGACTGGTTTTACGTGTCGGCTCATCAGTTTGAGAATGAGACAGAGCCTGTTACCCTGCAAGTAGGCTCGTCGGCAAAGAATGTGCATATTGTCTATACCATTGTGGCTGGTAACGACATCATTGAGCAGGGCACCGTCGAGAGGTCGAACGAACTTATCAACCGAAAGTTTGTCTATAAAGAAGAATACGGAAAGGGCCTGAGCCTGAGCTTTGCATGGGTGAAGGAAGGCAAGGTCTATATTCATTCAACGGAAATCCGTAGGCCAGTACCCAACAAACAGCTGAGCATGAAATGGGAGACCTTCCGTGACCGGCTGACACCGGGACAACAGGAGGAATGGACACTCTGCATCGCTTCGCCTACGGATGGCAGGCAGATTGGCGCCTCCTTCATGGCTACGCTCTATGACAAGAGTCTCGATCAGTTGGCCGCTCACCAATGGTCGTTGAAGCCCATGGTTTGGCTGCCTTTAGCTTCTCTCCGCTGGGTGGGTGATCATAACAGCAACATCTACTGCTTTGGCAATCGCTATCCGAAAAACAAGTGGGTGGAACCACTGGACTTTTGGACTTTCGACAATACGTGCTTCCCTTCTATCGATCGTCTGTCGCGCATTTCCGTCAGGGGACTGAGAAATCTTGGCGTGTCTGCTCCGGCCAAGGCTCGGGCGGAAGCTCTTCCAATGATTCTTGAAGAGTCTGCTCCAGCCATGGATCAGAAAGAAGCTCTTCAGGGACGGATTGCCGGTCTGAAAATGGCGGATAGTGCTAATGATTCCAGTGATGCGGTCGGTGCAATGGACATTGATGACGAGTCTGCCGAGGCTGAGAGTCAGTTGTCGGACGCAGAGGCTTTGCTGTTGGAAGGACGCAAGAACCTGCAGGAGACGGCTTTCTTCTTCCCACAGTTGAGAACTGACAGCACGGGGCGCGTGACGATGAAGTTCACCCTGCCCGAAAGTCTCACCACTTGGCGTTTCATGGGCTTGGCCCACACCAAGGACTTGATGCACGGATTGCTGGAGGGCGAGACTGTTGCCAAGAAAGACGTGATGATTCAGCCAAACGTGCCGCGTTTTCTCCGCATGGGTGACGAGGCAACCATCTCCGCACGCATCTTCAACAGCAGCGAACTGACGGTGCAGGCTGTTGCCCGTCTTGTGTTGCTCAATGCCGAGAGCGAGGAAGTCATTTGCAATGAGCAGATGAACTGTATGCTTGAGGCTAACAGCACACAAAGTGTTCAGTTTAAGGTAGAGAGTGCCAAGTTGCAGAATCAGTCGATGCTGATCTGCAAGATGGTGGTGTCGGGCGAGTCGTTCAGTGACGGCGAGCAGCACTACCTGCCCGTTCTCCCGAATCAGGAACGTGTCACGCTTACCGTGCCTTTCATTCAGACAGAGCCGGGAACAAAGACCATCGATTTGCAGGCTGTCTTGCCCAACTCTCCTCTCTCCACTCTCCACTCTCCACTCTCCCCTAAACTTACTGTTGAGTACACCAACAACCCGGCGTGGCTGATGATTCAGTCATTGCCCACGCTGGCACATCCTCACGACAACTGCGCCATCTGTCAGGCTGCTTCGCTCTATGCCAATGGCATCGGTCAGTATATCTTAGGACAGAACCCGAGGGCAAAGCATGTTTTTGAGATGTGGAAACAAGAGGACTCGTCACTCTCCACGCTCCATTCTTCACTTGAAAAGAATGAGGAACTGAAAGACCTACTGCTCAGCGAGACTCCCTGGATGATGGATGCCGAGCATGAGACTGACCAAAAGCAGCGGCTGGCCGATTTCTTTGACGAGACACTCATGAACAGCCGTTTGTCATCGGCTATGGAACAATTGCAGAAACTACAGCATGCCGACGGCTCATGGAGCTGGTGGGAAGGCATGCAAGGCTCGTTCTATATGACGGTGGAAATCAGCGAGATGCTGGTGCGCTTGAACCAGATGACCGGGATGAAGGTCTCTCAGCTCGACAAGGCTTTCAGTTTCATGGACGAGGAAATCGTGAAACTCGTCGACGAGATGAAGAAGGAAGAGAAGAAAGGCCGCAAGCAGACCTTCCCCTCGCACAAGGCATTGCAATACCTCTATATCTATGCCGTTGACGGTCGCAAGCCAACAGCCAATGTGGCCCAAGCTCAGGCTTATCTGAAAAACCTGTTGAAGAAAGAAGGCCGCTCGCTGACCATCTACGACAAGGCAATGGCGAGTATTGTGCTCAATTCGTCGATGTTCGTGAAGAGTCTGTACGAATGGACAACCTACAAAGAGGGCGTTGGCCGCTATTACGACACGCCGCGTGCCGGCTATTCGTGGCGCGACTATCGCATTCCCACACAGGTGGCCGTGATTGAAGCCTTCAAGCGACTGATACCGAACGACCAGAAGACCATCCGTGAGATGCAGCAGTGGCTGTTGCATGAGAAGCGGGCGCAGGCATGGGACACGCCTATCAACAGTGCCGATGCTGTCTATGCTTTCATGGAAGGCAATCAGGAGGTGTTGGCTCCTCAGCCAAAGACGGTGCTGAAGATCGATGGGGAAGAGTTGCAGACATCGCAGGCAACGGCCGGTATCGGCTATGTGAAGAGCACCGTGCCGCTTTCATCGCAGGCAGGAGCACCCAAGACTTTCACGGCTGAGAAAACTTCGACGGGTACCAGCTGGGGGGCTGTCTATGCACAGTTCATGCAGGACACCAAGGATATTGCCGACCAGGGCAGCGAGCTCAGCGTGAAGCGCGAATTCTTTGTATTGCGGAATGGTATTCTCTCTCCTCTCTCCTCTCCACTAAAAGTCGGCGACCGCATCACCGTTCGCCTTGTCATCGAGGCACAGCGCGACCTCGACTTCGTAGAGATTATCGACAAGCGTGCCGCCTGCATGGAACCCGTCAGCCAGCTCAGTGGCTATCGTAACGGAGCCTATATTGCTCCCAAGGACAATGCCACACGCTATTTCTTCGATACGATGCCGAAGGGCAGACGAGTCATTGAGACAGAGTACTATATCGACCGGGCCGGACAGTATGAGACAGGCACCTGTGTAGTACAGTGTGCCTACGCTCCCGAGTTCCGTGCCACTACCCATTCACAAACCATTGTCGTAAAAGAATAGAGAAAAAAATAATGAGACATCGAATCAAACTAACTGCCTTGCTGTTCCTGTTGAGCTTTGCGGCTCATGGGCAGCGTCTGGTTGTCGACAAGCCAACCGTCAACTGTGGCAAGACGAGCTATCAGATGCCCGTCACGGCAACCTTTGAATTACAGAACAAAGGCCCGAAGCCTCTCTTCATAGAAGATGTGCATCCCGACTGCGGCTGTATGAAAGCCAGTCTATCGAAGACAAGACTGAAAGCCGGCGAGAAGTGTACGGTACAGTTGCAATACGATGCCCGTATGCTGGGCCATTTCGAGAAGTCGGCCATTGTCACCTATACTGCCCAGGAGGGTGGGGGAATGAGCTTCGAACCCGTCCTTCTGAAAATGAAGGGTGTGGTGCTCACCGAGGTGAAGGACTTCACCGGCAGCTATCCCTATTCGATGGGCGACCTGTTGCTCGACAAGGAAGAGGTGGAGTTCGACGATGTGAACAAAGGCGACAAACCCCAGCAGGTCATCCATATCGTGAACAACAGCGACAAGACCATGACTCCCAATGTGCAGCATCTGCCTTCCTATCTCACTGCTACGGTCACGCCTGTTCAGTTGCTGCCTGAAAGAACCGGAAAAGTGGTGCTGACATTGAACTCAGAGGCAATCCATGATTTCGGACTCACCCAGACATCAGTCCATCTGGCCAGTCAATTGGGTGAGAAGGTGACACAGGACACCGAGATTCCCATCTCCGTCGTCCTGTTGCCCGACCTGAAAGACTTTGACGGTAATAACCGCCAGTATGCCCCGAAAATGACATTCTCGGCCACCTCGCTGGAACTCGGAAACATAAAGGGGAAAAAGCAGAAGAAAGCCGAGGTCATCATCACCAATACGGGACGGTTGCCCCTTGAAATCTCGTCGATACAGTTGTTCACCAGCGGCCTGACACTGACAGTCGACAAGAAGGTGTTGCAGGCCGGCGAGCATACCAAGTTGAAGGTTGTGGGCGATTTGGCAAAGTTGAAGAATCTGCGCACAAAGCCCCGCGTGCTCATGATTACCAACGATCCGGAACACTCGAAGGTCGTCATCCCCATTCATGTCAGATAATCCCATCCGTCCCAATTAATCCCAATAACAGAAAACAGTCATGGAACATCCTGAAAACAGTTCAGAATATGCAGGCTTGCAGGTGAACAGCGGCGTAGAGCAGCAGTCCATCGTCAATCCCTATTTGCAGCGTAATCGCTTTAAGCGTCGCCAGCTCTCGGTTGGCGACATGGTAGAAGGCATCCTGAAAGGCGATGTCACTATCCTTTCGCAGGCTGTGACACTGGTCGAGAGTGTCAATCCCGACCATCAGCAGAAGGCGCAGGAGGTCATCGACCGCCTTTTGCCCTATAGTGGCAACAGCATCCGCGTGGGCATCAGTGGCGTGCCAGGCGCAGGCAAGTCCACCTCGATTGACGAGTTCGGCATGCACGTGCTCCGCGAGAAGGGCGGCAAACTGGCCGTGCTGGCCATCGACCCGTCGAGTGAGCGTACCAAGGGCAGCATCCTCGGCGACAAGACCCGCATGGAGAAACTTTCCTTGCATCCTGACTCGTTCATCCGTCCCAGCCCTTCGGCAGGCTCGTTGGGTGGTGTGGCCCGTAAGAC
>CAMYVQ010000072.1 GCA_947302435.1 uncultured Prevotella sp.
AAGGAAAATAGTTATGCCCCTTTTTCTTTTTCTTCAGGGCCGCTATTTCGCACAATTCTATCTCTGAACCATAACCCAATGTGTCGCGAAAATGCCTCTGAACGTATGGATCGCTGATAAACTGAACAGCACCAGACTTTACAGGCAGAGAATGGACTATCACAACAAACTTATTAAAGCCATACTGCTTGTGAAGCTCATAGATGGAGTGCGTATAGACGTATGTCTTGCCCGTTCCTGTTTCCATCTTGATGTCTAAGTTCAGCACGCCATTCTCTGCCCTTACTACCTTGCGGTTGTAAGGCTTCATGTCTTCTGTCCATAGCACGCGACGCAGGGCATATTCCGTGGATACGTCCTTGTGGTCAATCTTCGGATTCTCAAAGGGCTTCAGTGGCGCCTCCAAATGTGTCTTTTCAAAGACGCTTGCCAACCTTTCAACTGGTATTTGCTGATGGGGTAGCCCTGCTTCAAGTATGATATCCATGTGGCTTAGTATCTGATGTCAATGTTTATCTTAATCTGCTTCTCGCCTTCATTCAGCAATGGCAAGTTCTTTTTCAAGGCATCGGTAGCACCGAAGTTAAAACTGTAGCCAAAGAGTACCACGTAATGAGGTCCCCAATCCGATTGCTCACCATATTTATCTACCAACGCCGTAACGGCTTCATCACTCATGCCTTCGTCTGTCAGATAAAGGTGGTCGCCACATTGATAGGCTGTATAGTCCGCCAATTGCACAGGCTCAACTTTGGCATTCATGCCATAGCCATCGTTCACTTTCCAAGTTTCCAAAACGGTCTCACGTCCGAACTCTTCCAACAGGTTATTGGCAAAGCCAGACACTCGCGGATCGAACGCTTCTAACTTATCCAGCACATCGTCTGAAACGTCTCTCAATGTATAGTGCTTAAAGCCTAAGTCGCCAGCAAACAAAGGATTCTCCTCACGAATCTTTGCAGCAGCCCGTTTGATGCGCTCCTGGCCGATTTCGTCGATGGTTTTAAAGCCAAAAGCCTCAGCCTCACTTCTTTCTCTTACGGGTTCTTCCCATTGAACACAGATATATTTGCGATTACTTCCTTCTTTTTCACTATTAAGTCGCATAACAGCTTCAGCGGTTGTTCCTGAACCTGAGAAGAAATCAACAACAAGATCTTGGCTATTTGTTGCCAAGGAAACTATTCGTTTTATAAGCAAAGTAGGTTTGGGCGTATCAAATACCTGCTTATCATCAAATAATCGTTTGATTTCTGCTGCAGCCTGCCTTGTCGTTCCATAGGTTTCTCCATCCCACATGTTTTCAGGCATTCGACCCTCTTGATCACATAGATAAATCTTTCTAATAATGCCTGTATTACTTGAATTGAAAATGATTTCTCCAGTTTCTATTTTCTCTTTTACGGATTCTTCTGACCATCTCCATCCGTTTTCTGGTGAATGAATAATATTTCCATTTGGTGCAACAATGTCATAGCATAAAGTCCTACGGTAATTTGGGCTTCTCACATCACCACTTCTCCACTCTCCTTTTGGATCGTTATCTGGATTTGAGTAATTCGTATTATCCTCATTTGTGCGTTCAAATCTAAAATTTGGAAGACAATTTTGGTCTCGGGCATAGACAAGATTGGCGTTGTATTGACGTGAGAAATGACGTTCGTCATTTTTACTTTGTTGAGTATGTTTCCACGCAATATTTGCTACAAAGTTCTCCTCACCAAACACATAGTCACAAAGGAGTTTTAGATTGGCCTGCTCATTATCGTCAATGGAGATAAATATAACACCATCTTTGCTCAGCAAGTCACGTGCCAACTGCAAACGAGGCGACATAAACATCAACCATGCAGAGTGCGTGCTGCTACCTCTTGAAGTCAGGTCGAGGATTCGCTGGGCTTCGTCTTCGTCGATACTCAGTTTCTTTTCCAGTTCTTCTGTCGTAAAACGGAACTTATCGTTGTAGACAAACCCATCAGAACCTGTATTGTAGGGCGGATCAATATAGATGCACTTCACCTTCCCTGCATACGACTTCAATAGGTGTTTCAGCGCATCCAGATTGTCACCACTAATATAGATGTTCTCACTATCCTTGTTTTCTGGCTTGCTATTGTGCTCCAAATCCGGCTCTATCACCGTTGTCGTATCAATCGAGGCAATCAGGTTTGCATAGTCCTTACCCAAAAAATCGAGTGAATATCCCTCATTGCTGATATCCACCTCGTTCTTCATCATCTCCTTGAACTTTTCAATATCAAAGGCCCCTTCTTTGGTAAAGCACCCTGCAAAATATTCTTTCAAAGCCTCTAACTTTTTTGAGTTCGGCTTTACTTCCGCATTCTTATCAATAATATCCTTAATCATCGTTTGTTGAGTAATTGTTTTCTTTCTCTTATCTCTGTGCAATTTGTAATTTATACTTTGTTACAAAGTTACAATTTATCTTTGAAAATATAATCATCCATCATTGAAATTATACATTATTTAATAGAAAGCCTCAAATTGTTCAGTCACCCTTTGGAAACGTTGTCGATTTGCTTTGATTTCTGTCTCTTTTTCTAAATCGAATAAAAAATGAAGTGAACCCCAAAAGTCTCTTGCTTGACTTTTGGGGTTCACTCCATTTTTTCGGTGGGTGAAGAATGGCCTTTATCTGACCACAAACTTCTTTCCGTTCATGATGTAGAGACCGGGACGCAATTGTGCGTTGGCAGGTAGCTGGCGACCGTCGAGCGTGAAGACGGTGCGGTTGACAGGCTTTGCGCTTTCTGTCTGGAGCGTGTTGACACCCAGTGTTTCAGTCGATACCTTTCCGTAGAAATAGAGGCGGAAGTTGTCGAAGATGACCCAATAGCTGGTGGGCATCGACGTGCTCTTGATGCCCAATCTGAGCGAACCTTTCTCCGTCTTCACCTCGCTGAAGACACTGTTCTCATAGAGTTCTTTCTTGAAATAGAGACTGGCGGCCTCCATATTGTTAGGAATGTACTTGTTGCCGCCTACGGTTGCCTCTGTCCCGCCAATCTTTTTCGTCTGTGCTTCTGAAGCGATGTGTGCCAGCAACTCATTCTTGGAGCCGGCATAGATTTTTGCCGTCACATTGTTGTTGCCGCTGACGTAGTCGCTGTAGCTGTCTGACGAAGTGCCTGGACGCTGGAAGCCCTGTGCGCAGAACTTATAGGCGCCGGTTGGCATAGTCTTCAAAGTCTGGTTGAAGTCGAACGTCTTTTCATAGAACTCGGCGCAGCCGTAGTTCACAGTGGCAGCCGTAGACCATCCGTCGGTGTTTTCGTCGAGGGTGGGATTGGTCAGCATGTAGGTGAGGTCGAAGGGCTGTTCCAAGTCAGTCACGGCAACGCTCTGCAAGAAAATGCGTGTGGCCTCTTTCAGTTCGCTGATGATATTGGTGGCATCGACAGGTGCAGTCACCTCGCCGAGACGGGTTTCCATATTGCTCAGTGCTGTCTCGAATGTGGCATCGGCTCCTTCTGCTTCTTCGGTGTGGGGAATGTCTTTAAGGGCCTTTACATGATCCAGCATGTCTTGTGCCTCTTTCTTGATGCTGCCCACCGACTTGCTGTCCAGTTCCTTCATCTCATCGAGTGTCATGATGAGCCAGCGTTGTGTCACTGCTGAGTTGGCAATGTTGAAGTTGGCAGCGGTTGTCGCGCCATTGGTGTTTGCCTGCAAGCACTTGGGGGTCCAATTGCTTTCGGGGTGGATGATCCAGTAGCCGCGCAGCCCACTCACGTCGACACGTCCCTTCATCAGGTGCCAGTTGTCGTTGGCGGTCAGCGAAGAGCGTGTGGCGGTCTTGATGCCGCTGGCGTAGGTGATGTACCTTTCGGTGGCGGCATTACGGATCTGATAGTATTGGTTTTCGGGCGTGAAGGTGAAATACCATGCGGCACTGTCGTTGGCGGCAGCCTCTTCAGCGGTCAGTTCCACCCATTTTAGTGTGCCGGTCTTGGTGGGCATCAGGAACGAACTGTAAAGACCACGGTCAGCCGACTCGTTCTTGATGTAGAACTTTACGTCGTCCTCTTGCTGCAAAGAGTAATAGGGTTCGGCAAAACAGGTATAACTATGCTCCAAGCCGTCTTCGCCCAAAGCCTGACAGACCATTGCATTGCCCAAGTAGAGTTCGTTGCTGCCGTTGTCCTCCTGTGCTCCATTCACGCCGTATGGCCACATGTGGATGTTGTCACCGTTCAGGAGCGGGGATGCATTGGTGTTGTCCCAGAACTGCAGGGCCTCGGTCACACGGTCGCCTAACCAGTAGCCAGTGCCATTGCCCGAACGCAGATTGCCCTGACACCACTGGGTACTGTAGTTCTGTAGGCCCAAGCCGTGCTCCATTTCGTGCATGACGGTACCGCACTTCTGGTAGGATGTTAACGGACCGATGTTCATGTGGGGCCGGTCGGTGTAGTTGCAATCAGCTGTCGGAGTGCCAGGACTATAGGCCACGTCATAGTCACGAACAGCCGATGTCATGTTGTTGAAATAGTAGCAGGCATCATCCATCGCCTTCTTGATGCGGTTACGGATTTCGTCGCTCGTTCCGTCGGGGAACCAGAGGCTGTAGGTCACTTTGCCCATGGGGATGGTGTAGAATTTGATGACATCGCCGTAGCCCACTTCACCGTCCCTGTTGATGGCATAGCCACGCATGTAGTACTTCGTACTGGGCTTCAGCTCCTGCAGCCAGTAGATGGTGCCGTGGTTCGAGAGTGTCTTGGTGGTTTTCAGGTCATCGATGGTGGGCTCGGCTGTCTCGGCGTAGCAGAAACCACGCTCTTTGATATTCGCTCCCGATACAGTCATACGTCCGAAAGCCATGGTGGCACCGCGCACAAAACGCTTGTCGGTAGTCACTTTCGGGGCTGTGGCCATGGCACACAGCGACACTGTCAGCATCAGTGTCAGAGTAAGGGTTTTTCTAAATGTCATGTCGATTTATTTTAATGTTAGTAATATTTGATTGCAAAGATATGCAAAGATTTCCATACATCCAAGAAAAAGCGGAGAAAAAGCCTTCTCAAAGGGAACTGGCGTGACTTTAATGCTCTGATGTAAGGGTGGCGACGATGTATTCTGAGCGCGTGCCGATGCGGTATTTGCCGCCCCAGATGCCTAAGCCCGAACTAACGTAATAGTGGGTGCGGCCTCGCTGATGCTCACCGAAGGCGCATTCGTAGACGGCATTGGTGATCCAGGAGATGGGCCATAGCTGTCCGTAGTGGGTATGGCCGCTGAACTGGAAATCGATGCTAGCCTGTTCGGCTTCCTCTAAATGGTAGGGCTGGTGGTCGAGCAGAATGGTGAAACGCTGCAGGTCGGTCGTGCTCGTAATCTTTGAAAGGTCAGCGCGGTGGCGGTTGGTACGGTCGTCGCGTCCGATGATGCAGAGGTCGCCCACGGTGACCGCACTGTCGCGCAGCAATTTGATGCCGGCTTCGCGGATGAACTGTTGGGCGGCAGGCTCGTTGCTATAATATTCGTGATTGCCAAGACAGGCATAGACGGGCGCTTCGATGCGGCGCAGTTCCTCGGCCATGTCCTCTTCGAGCAGTGGGCGAATGCTCATGTCGATGATGTCGCCGGCGAAAAGAACCAAGTCGGGATGCTCGTCGTTGATCATGTCGACCCATCGCTTCAGCTCTTTCCTCTGATTGTGATAGCCCAAGTGCAAGTCGCTGGCCATCACCAGTTTGATAGGGGAGGAGAGCGGTTTCGCAGTGGTCAGTGCCAAAGGTACGCGAACCTTGTTGTAATAGTGGATGTTGCCGATGAGGAAGACGATGAACAGCCCCAGCGCAATGGTCGATGTGGTGTAGTAGTTCTGGTAGAGCCACTGACGGGGAATCAAGTGAAGCAGCCGTCCAAGGTCGAGCACGATGAAAATGATGGCTAAGTAGAGCAGGATGAGAATCGACGACGAGCCGATGTCGTAGTTGCAGCGTGCCAGCCACATCGGCATGCGGTCGATGGTACGGTTGAAGTTCAGGAACAATAAGAGGAAAGATGCGAGAAGGCCTCCTATCAATAGAATCCGCCAGAAGGCAGTCAGGGGGACCATTGTCCAGATGTGCCAGCCGATATAGGCAATGCCCAGCAGGGGCAGAAGCATGAATATCATCCACATAGTCAGGTTTCGTTTGAGATTTGCCGATGCAAATATAGCGTTTCGGATGAAAAAGACCAAAACGAGCCACTTAATTTTCAAGAATTTTATGTATTGTCCTGGATTTTGACAGATTTTTTGTCCTGAAAGTGGAAAAAACGGCTAAAAACTTGGCTAATTAATAAATAAGTTGTAATTTTGCAGCTCATTTCGCGTGCGCTTGCGCATGCGTGTGCTAAATTAATGTCTAACTATTTATTTTTAAAACCAAAAAAACATGATTATTGTACCTGTAAAAGAAGGCGAGAACATCGAGAAGGCCCTCAAGAAATTTAAGAGAAAGTTCGAAAAGACTGGTATTGTGAAAGAGCTGCGTCGTCGTCAGCAGTTTGACAAGCCGTCTGTTCTGAAGCGCCTGAAGATGGAGCACGCTATCTACGTACAGAAGCTCCGCGCAACCGAAGATTAATTTTTTCGGATGAAAATTTGGTAGTTTCATAAAATTTCCGTAAATTCGTTGCCGAAAAAGGATGAAGCCCTAAATGATTGACCAGTTTCTGGATTATCTGCGCTATGAGCGGAACAGAAGTCCGCTGACAGTGGTTCGTTATGAACGATGCCTTCGGGATTTTCAGCAGTACTTCCAGAATGTAGAAAAGGGAATCACATGGGCTACAGTCGATGCCGATCTCATCAGAGGATGGATGGAAACGTTAGTCGACAAGGGTAACAAAGCAACGTCTGTCAATACAGATTTAGCCGCCCTTCGCTCGTTCTTCCGTTTCGCGATGTCAAGAAAACTTGTTGACCACGATCCCGCCTACAAGGTGACGGGGCCGAAGAAGCAGAAACCGCTTCCGCATTTCATGAAGGAACGCGACGTGGACAAACTCCTTGACCAGCAAGAGTGGCGTAATAATTATAAAGATGTACGTGCGCGTACAATTATATTATTATTATACGAAGCTGGGCTGAGACGCAGTGAACTGGTGGGACTTGACGATAAGGATGTCGACTTCGGCAGTCGCCAATTGAAGGTGACTGGCAAACGCAACAAACAGCGTTACATTCCTTTTGGAGAGGAACTGGAGTCAGAGCTGAAGCACTACATGGAAGTGCGTGATCAGCAAGTGGAAAGAAAATCCACGGCACTGTTCCTTGACAGGCACGGCGAAAGGATGACGGGTGGACAGGTTTACTTCGTGGTAAGAGACCAACTCTCGAAGGTCACCTTTATGAAGAAAAGATCCCCCCACGTGCTCAGGCACACCTTCGCCACGGCAATGCTCAATCATGAGGCCGGACTGGAAGATGTCAGGCAGTTGTTGGGGCACGAGAGTCTGCAAACCACAGAAATCTATACCCACACCACATTTGAGCAATTGAAGCGAGTTTACAAAGATGCTCACCCAAGAGGTGGTGAGTGACCTTATAGTTTAACTTTTAAAACAGCAGAGACTATGGAAATTAAGATTCAGTCGATCCACTTCGACGCTACCGAGAAGTTAGAGGCGTTCATTGAGAAAAAAGTCGCCAAGTTAGAAAAAACGTACGAAGATATACAGAAAGTAGAGGTGCAATTGAAAGTTGTGAAGCCCGCTACCGCTGCGAACAAGGAGACCAGTATCACGGTGACAATGCCGGGAAATGCTCCTGTCCATGTAGAGAAGGTGAACGACACGTTTGAAGAAGGTGTAGACCTTTGTGTCGATGCATTGAGGGTGCAACTACAGAAAATCAAAGAAAAAATGAGAAATTACTAAAAAAACTTGCGAAAAGTTTTGGTAATTCAAAAATAAGTCGTAACTTTGCAGCCGTTTTCCAACAGGTCGTAAATCTGAAACGAGAGCGGCTGCTTAAAAAGCCTCTTTAGCTCAGTTGGCCAGAGCACGTGATTTGTAATCTCGGGGTCGTTGGTTCGAATCCGACAAGAGGCTCAAGAATAGGCGAAAGCCAGTTGAGACGTAAGGCTCGAAGATAGGCGGAAGCCGGTTGGATGGTTAAGGCAGGGGCCTTGATGAATGGCAAAAATATTGGGAGGTTTCCAGAGCGGCCAAATGGGGCAGACTGTAAATCTGTTGTCTTTCG
>CAMYVQ010000073.1 GCA_947302435.1 uncultured Prevotella sp.
CATACACCTGCTTGCCGCGCATGAAGCCCGGGAAGTGGAAGCGGTCGGCAATGCCACGCTCGGCAGCGAGATAGATCATGGCATCCATCATGTCGCCCGAACCAGCCATGCAGAAACGCACGTTGCGTGTGCGGTGCAGCACCATGTTAGCTGCCTCGACAAAGTACTCAGGTCCCTTCTGCATAGTGATACGTCCGAGGAACGTCACCACTTTCTCCTTGCCCGTGTGATCAGGACGAGGAATATCCTGATACTCCTGCGGCAGAGGATAAACGGCATTGTGAACGGTGAAGCACTTACGTGGATCCTGATGATACTGGTTGATGACCGTCTGACGGGTCAGCTCCGATACGCACATGATGCAGTCGGCATTGTCCATACCGTTCTTCTCAATCGAATAGACGGTGGGGTTCACCTTACCACGGGAACGGTCGAAGTCGGTAGCATGCACGTGGATGCACAGGGGCTTGCCAGAGACCTGCTTGGCATGGATGCCGGCAGGGAAGGTCAGCCAGTCGTGGGCATGGATGATGTCGAACTCTTCAGTGCGGGCCACAACACCGGCAATGATCGAGTAGTTGTTGATTTCCTCATGCAGGTTGCCGGGATAACCGCCAGCAAACTCCATGCAGCCGAGATCATTGACATTCATATAGTTGAAGTCGGCATAGATATGATCGCGGCACTTGAAATAGTAGTCGGGATCCATGATATTGCCCACACGGCTCTGAACATAGTCACGGTTCACATCGCGCCAGGCAATGGGCACTGCGTTCATGGCAACAATACGACAAGCATGCTGGCTCTCATCACCAAAAGGATGAGGCAGACAGAGCACCGTGTCAATATCGCCCTGAGCTTTCAGGCCTTCAGATATTCCGTAGTTAGCAGTGGCGAGTCCACCGAATACGTGAGGAGGATACTCCCATCCAAACATTAATACTTTCATAGTCGTTCCTCCTTATTTTTGATATGAATACTTTTCGAGTAACTTCATCGTACGCAGAATTTCGGCCACGTTCATGGCAAACGACATGGCACCACGTCCATGGAAAGGCGGGTTGCCGTCGAACAGCTCGGAAATCGTGCCGATGGCATGATAGTCAATCTCATCCTCATAGCCCACCATCTGACGCTCAACGAACGACAGGCGTGTACGCTTGTAGAGTTTCAGGCATGCCTCCATGTAGAAACCGCCCAGCCAAGGCCATGCGGTGCCCTGATGGTAGGCATAGTCGCGCTGTGTCTGGGGACCGACATACATGGGGTTGTAGCCGCCGCTCTTCGGCGACAGTGAGCGCAGGCCCTTCGGGGTGAGAAGTTCGCGCGTACATATATCTACTACGCTCTTCATCTGCTGCTGGGACAGCGGTGAATAGTCGAGTGCCACGGCAAAAATCATGTTCGGGCGAACACTCCAGTCCATCATGTTGCCATCGACATAGTCGAGCAGATAGCCATACTCATTCACGAATGTGTCGACAAACGACTGCTTCGTCTTTGCAGCCAGTGCCTCCAGTTCTTCCGCACCCTTTGCATCACCCTGATCGGCAGCCATCGAAGCGCAGAACTTCAGGGCATTGTACCAAAGGGCATTGAACTCAACAATATAGCCTGAACGGGGCACCACGGGGCGACCGTTGGCCGTAGAGTTCATCCATGTCACGGCACGGTCACGTCCATAAGAGTAGACCAGACCATTGTCATCCAAACGCAGGTTGGGATGCTTGCCGCTCTCAACAAACTCAACGATATCCTTCAACAATTTTCCATACTTCTTGAAGGCCTTGTCGCGCCCCACATACTTGGCATACTGCTGGATGCTCCATACGCACCAGAGGGGCACATCGGGCTGTTCCATCTCGTAGATCTTCACCGTCAGGGGCTTGCCTTCCATGAACTCGCGGAGACCGCGTTCGGCAGTCTGCATCACCAGTTCAAAGTAGTCGGCCTCGTCGATGGCCAGTGTCAGACCCGGCATGGCAATAAACGTATCACGGGCACGAGCCTTGAACCAAGGATAACCTGCCAACAGATAACGCTCGTCCTCGCCGTTGGCATCCTTGGCCTTCTGACGATTGTGGAACTGATGAGCAGCCGTCACCAAACAGTGATAGAAATTGTCGCGAGGCACGCGAACATCAATTTCCTCCTGGAACAGCTTCTTCAGCGTACTCGACTTGATAGCCGATGTCGATGCCGAGAACACGATGCTCTCGCCCTTCTTGATAGGCATCTCGAAATAGCCGGGTACATAGAGATCCTCATTCGAAGCATAGCCACGCTCCTGCTCCTTCGGATACTCGATTCCGCGATACCAGTCGGGCTGGAACACGAACTCGTTTTTCTTCGAGAACTGCATGAACAGCTCTGGGTAGCCCTGATACATGCAAGTCTTGATGCCATTGTCGACCATCTGATACTCACGGCTGGCTACACTGTTTTCATGGGTAAAGGCACGCACTGAGCGGAAAGCCAGGAAGGGGCGGAAACGCAGCGTTGTGGCCGAATGGGCGTCCTCCAGCGTATAGCGGATGAGGATTCGGTCCTCGTAGGCCTGGAAGATAGCCTCTTTCTTCAACACCACGCCACCCACACGATAAATGGTGGTTGGCACCAGACTGGCATCAAACTCACGGATGTACTTGTGTCCCTTCGGACTGTAATTGTTGCCCTGATACTTGTGGAGGCCCAGGTTGAATTCGGCTCCGTGCTGAACGACCGTACAATCAAATGACGACAAGAGCACATGGTTCTCGTCGTCAATCTCAGGAACGGGTACGACCAGCAGACCATGATACTTACGCGTGTTGCAATCGACAAGTGTCGAAGAACTGTAAGCACCGGAACGGTTGGTACGGAGCAATTCGCGGCGTAGTGACTCCTCAAGATTCGTCATCACGGCTTTCTCAAATCGCAAATAACTCATAGTTCCTATTTTAAGGTTTTTGATATTTTAGAATATTAATAGTTTTTAGATTTCACTTCAAAAGTACGAATTTTTCATTTTACTGCAAAATAAAAAACAATCTTTTTTTGTTTTTTCTACGAAAAAGCACAATTTGTGACAAATTTTTGGCGGTGTGAAAGCTTTTTCTTAACTTTGCGGCCACAAAAAACAAGGTATTTGACATTGTGGAAAAAGAAACAAGCAAGACAGAAATAGCGCAGTCAATCACCATGCTATGGGCACCCCTGACCGACAAACAACGCGAACTACTTGTCGAAAATATTTCCATACGCCAGTTGACACGCGACGAAGTGCTCTACAGCGAAGGTGATACCCCCACCCACCTTTATTATTTGCAACAAGGTAAGATCACCATGCACCGCATCGGCGTGGCCGGACAGCGGCAGATTATACGCATGGTCGAACCGGGTGCCATCTTCGGCTATGCAGCCGCCATCGAAGGATGCGACTACCGTTCTACAGCCGTAGCGGGCAGCAATACCGAAATCGTCGAGATTCCCATCAACCTGATGTTCCACTTCATCTGGGAAAACGGAAATTTCGCCATGCTGTTCCTCAAGGAACTTTCCTCCCTGCTCGGCCTTTCCGTAGAGCGTACCATGAACTTGACGCAGAAACACATACGCGGCAGACTCGCCGAAGCGTTGCTGCTCATGAAAGAGAAATACGGTGTGGAGGAAGACGGGCAGACACTGGCCGTCTACCTGAGTCGTGAAAACTTGGCACAGATTTCAAACATGACGACCAGCAATGCCATCCGCACGCTCTCGGCTTTTGCAAAGGAAGGGCTGATCATCATTGACGGGCGAAAAATAAAGTTCGTCGATACCGACGAACTTCAAGTGATTTCCGACAGAGGATAATCCCCAATCAGATTGATTAGTCAGGAATCAAGAAGTTGATGACCTCCTGCTCCACCTGTATGCGAAACTCGCCTACAGGTGTTTTCATCAGTCGGCCGTCAATGCCCACCATGGCTTTCTTCGCCTCTTCCACCACCACCTCATGGGTGCGGAAGGGATGCACCGACCGATGATTCAGGAAGCGTCCTGTGACAAGCAGCCACAAACCTGTAACCAACTGGGTAGCCTCCGGATTATAAACGACCGACACGTCGAGCTGGCCATTATAAGGCACGGCACTCGGTGTCTGTCCGTAGCCGGGTCCGTTGCCCACGCAGACGGTCATCAGCTTGCGGTCGATCACGTCGCTGTTGATTCTCAGCAGCATCTTGTAGTCCATGCGATGGAAGAGCATCACCAACAGCGAAGAAATGAACGAGAGTGTGCGCGATCCGAAGAGTCGGCGTGTCTGCCGGCGCAAGTTCATGATGTCGGCCGTCATGCCGATGTTCACACAGTTCAGGAAATAGCGGTGACACTTATCGCCCTCCTTGTTCGTATAGCGGATACAGCCCAAGTCAATCTTCCTCACCCTGCGCTTCAGCAGCCAGTCGATGGTCTGTTCGTCGTTGTCCTCATCCAACTCCCAGAAACGGGCAAAGTCGTTCATCACGCCATTGGGAATAACGCCCAGCACAATCTCGTCGCGGACACGCTTCTCCTCCTTCATCAGACAGTTCACAGCATCGTTCAACGCCGAGTCGCCGCCCACGATGACAATGGTCTTGTAGCCATTCTGAATGAGCATCGTCACCAAACGGTCCACACTGTCAGAGCTTTCGCTATGCACCACGTCATAGCTCACGCCTTTTTCATCGAGCACCGCCTTGATTTTCTCCCAGCGCTTCCGCTTCTTGGAAGCTCCTGTCTTCGGGCAATACAGAATGCCCCATCGTGTTGATTCTACTGCCACTTTATTCTATAATTAACAACTAATAAATAATGATCCCATCAATATTTTTCGGCAAAGATACAAAGAAGAAAGCGAAAAACAAAAAATCAGGTGGAAAAACATACAAGCTACTGTACAATTTGCGAAAAAAGCTGAAGGATGGCCTGCACTTTCTCCTCCATGGGCAGGGTGGCATCAATCCAGTGGATGGTGAAACCGCGCCGCTCCATGCCACGGAACCAAGTCATCTGCCGCTTGGCAAACTGGTGAATGGCAATCTCCAACTGACGGAACATCTCATCGTAAGTCAGCTTTCCTATGACATACTCTGTCAAGTACTTGTATTCTAAACCGTAATAGATAAGGTCTTCAGCCGGAATGCCACTGTCAAGCAGGGCACGAATCTCATCCACCATGCCCTCTTCAAGTCGGCTTTTCAGCCTTCGGGTGATTTTCTCACGGCGCAGTTCACGGTCGATGTTCACACCGATGATAAGAGAATCTCCCCCAATCCCTTCCTGTGAGGGAGGGGAGTCATTAGAGCCAAGAGTCTGCCCCATTTCTATTTCAATCGCCCGGATGGCTCTCTGGGCAGTGTCCACATCCGTCGTGTTGTGCATCACCGATCCGTTGCGAGCCTTCAATTCACGCAACATCCCGGTCAGTTCCTCAAGGCTCTTGCCCTCTAAACGGGCACGCAACTCAGGATTCTGTGGCACGGGCGAAAGGCGGTAGCCCTTCAGCACAGCTTCGATGTAGAGTCCCGTTCCACCACAAAGGATGGGCTGTTTGCCACGATGCAGAATATCCTCGTATGCAGCCAAAAAGTCCTGCTGATATTGAAAGAGATTGTACTTCGTGCCCGGCTCGCAGATGTCAATCAAATGATAGGGCACATCGCCATAGTCGCAGAGGTCCTTTCCCGTTCCGATGTCCATGCGGCGGTACACCTGACGTGAATCTGCCGAAAGAATCTCTCCATTGACTTCACGGGCCAAGGCTGCTGCCAACGGTGTCTTTCCGCTGGCAGTGGGGCCTAATATCGTGATGAGTTGCTTCATGCTTCCTGTAATCCTGTCAGGATGTTGCTTTTACTTTTGTTCGTAACGCTGTGCGACGACATTCCAGTCTACAATCTGCCAAAGGGCAGCGAGATGGTCGGGGCGACGATTCTGATAGTCAAGATAATAGGCATGCTCCCAGACATCGAAGGTCAGCAGGGGCTTCAGTCCTTTCTGCACAGGGTTGGCGGCATTGGCTTCCTGTGTAACAACAAGCTTTCCGTCCTTGTCAGCCGACAGCCAAACCCATCCTGAACCGAAGAGCGTGGCTCCCTTTTTCTGGAATTCCTCCTTGAAAGCCTCAAACGAACCGAAAGCCTCAGTGATGGCTTCGGCCAATACGCCTGTCGGGGCGTTGTTTGCCTTGGGAGCCGCAAACTGTCCGAAATACAATTCGTGGTTCAATATCTGTCCGGCATTGTTTAGGATTCCGCCTGCCGACTTGCAGACAATTTCCTCCAACGTGGCCTCTTCAAAACCACTCCCCGGCAACAGTGCTTTCAGATTGTTCACATAGCTGGCAAGGTGCTTCCCATGATGGAAGCCGATTGTCTCACGACTGATGACAGGCTCAAGAGCCTCCGGCGCATACGGCAACGCCATCAATTCAAATGTATTCATACCTTATTATATTATTTAGGGTTTCTTCTTTTTGGGTTTCGGCTCTGGCAGGGCTTTGCAGGTCTCACAGACAAGACGGGAAAGATAGTCGTGATCGTCGACATCGGCTATGTAGAAATAGTCTTTGGCACCGTCGTAAGGCGGACGCAAATCGACGGTACGCAACAACGGGCGGACGGCATCGACAGGTTTCAAATAAAAGCAGTCGTCACAAATCAGTCCGAAAATCTTGCCGTCGCAGTAGATGCCGTAATCGCCAAACATTTTCTTGACAGTGATTTCCCCGGCACCAGCGCACTGGTCTGCAATATAGTCCACAAAATCCCTTTTACTTGCCATATTCATGATGTTTTCTGCAAAGTTACATATTATTTTCCTAATTTTTGGCATTTCGGTCGACTTTTCGTAATTTTGCAAGCACAACACCTGCAAGGGACAGCCGTAGCAGGCAGCAAACAAGAACAGTATGATAGAAACAATGTTCACCCTCTTTGTCATCGTAGTTGTAGGCTACGCAGCAGGCAAACTGGGTTATATGGGTGGAACTTTCGACAAGCGACTGTCGAAAATCGTGATTGACATTACCTGTCCGGCTCTGATCCTCTCATCGTCGATGACGGGCCAACTGCCTGACCGACAGCTCATTCTGCCGCTATTGGGCATCAGCCTGCTCACATACGCCGTCCTGACCGGCGTAGCATTGGTCTTGCCCCGATACCTGACACACAAGAAGGAGGACGAAGGCGCTGTGGGCTTTGCACTGATGTTTGGCAACGTAGGCTTTATGGGCTACCCCGTAGTGGCATCCATCTTCGGACACGAAGCCATTTTCTATGCAGCCGTGCTCAATGTAGTCAACACATTCGCCGTGTTCACCATCGGCACCATGCTGATTACGGGGAAAAGCGAGATGGAAGGTTCGCGTTTCCAGAAAAAGGTGCTCTACAGCACACCCATGCTCGCCGCCTATCTTACCATGCTGATTGTTGCACTCGAAATTGACTTCATCCCAACCTTCGTCAGCCAGCCCCTCACCATGATTGGCAACATCACTGTGCCTGCCGCACTGCTCATCATCGGTTCGTCGATGTCGCAGCTTCCGCTCAAGGCAATGCTGGGCAACGGAACGGTCTACGCCACCACACTGCTACGTTTGGCAATTCTGCCTATTTCCATCTATTATCTTTGCAGCATCCTGGGGTTCAGTTCCTTCGTTGTCGACATCAACACCGTCGTCATCGCCATGCCCGTGGCCACCTACGGCACCATTCTCTGCCTGCGCCACGGCAAGGACACGACACTCATCACAGAGGTCACCTTCATCACGACCTTGCTCTCCATGCTCACCATCCCCTTACTGATCCGTTTCTTCCTGCCTCTCTGACATACAAAAAGCCGTCCAACATTCGTCGGACGGCTTTATCATTGTAATTTCCCTTTCAGAGATTATTTCAGCTCAGCGAGGTACTTAATGGTGCGAACCATCTGAGAGGTGTAAGAGTTCTCATTGTCGTACCAAGCAACAACCTGAACGAGAGAGTTGCCGTCACCAATCTTAGAAACCATGGTCTGGTTGGCGTCGAACAGCGAACCGAACTTCATGCCGATGATGTCAGAAGAAACGAGCTTCTCCTCGGTGTAACCGAACGACTCGTTCTGGGCAGCCTTCATGGCAGCGTTGATGCCCTCAACAGTCACCTCACCCTTCACAACAGCGTGCAGGATAGTGGTAGAACCAGTGGGAGTCGGAA
>CAMYVQ010000074.1 GCA_947302435.1 uncultured Prevotella sp.
AGATCGAGCTTATCCAGAAGATGAGCGAATACGGTGCGGCTGTAGAACAGGCTGGAAAGGACTATTCGCCCAGTGGCATTGCCAACTACTGCTACGAGCTGACGAAGGTGTTCAACCAGTTCTACCACGACTACAGCATCCTGAACGAGCCTGACGAGCAGAAGCGTGCCGTGCGCCTGATGCTGGCCAAGAACGTCGCCAAGATCTTGAAGAACGGCATGGCTCTCTTGGGCATCGAAATGCCAGAGAGAATGTAACGCAAGACATGAAAATCATAGACAACAACCTCATCGACAGCGTGGCGGAAAAGGCGAAGCAATCCCCACGGCTACGGATGAACCACAACTTTCATCAGAGTCTTCAGGACAAATGCCATCGTTTCCTCAACGCCTTGGAGCCTGGCACACAAATCCCGGTGCATCACCATCCGACAAAGGACGAGACCTTCGTCATCCTGAAAGGGAAAGTGAGGGTTTCCACCTACAATGACGACGGCAAGGTGGTGGAATCCTGTGTGCTCAGTCACGAAAATGGCCGATATGGGGTTGACATCGCCAAGAACGTCTGGCATAGCTTAGAGTGCATTGAGCCGAGCGTACTTCTGGAGTGCAAGGAGGGGCCATTTGTCGAGCATGAAGTGGATGGAATTCTGGACATAAAGAGCGGTAAGGACATTTTCCTTGCCGGAGGCTGCTTCTGGGGAACAGAACACTACTTCAAACAGATAGAGGGCGTGGTGGAAACAGAAGTGGGGTTTGCCAACGGACACACGGAGAATCCGACGTATCAGGAGGTCTACACTGACACCACTGGATTTGCAGAGACGGTATATGTCAAGTACAATCCCACGGTCGTCAGCCTTGAATTCCTGTTGAAGATGTTCTTTAAGGCCATCGACCCGACGAGCCTCAACAAGCAGGGGCATGACGAGGGCACGCGCTACCGCACCGGCATCTACTACACCGACCCGAAGGATTTGCCCGTCATCGAAAAAGTATTTGCAGAAGAACAGCAGAACTACCAGCAACCATTAGCCGTGGAAAAGCTGCCTTTAGAGAGCTTCTATATCGCAGAAGAGTACCATCAGGACTATCTCGACAAGAACCCCACGGGCTACTGCCACCTGCCACAATCGCTCTTCGAGTTTGCAAGGTCAGCAAAAGCCAAACAACTGTAACGATATGATTGCACAGATCATCATAGCCTCGATTATGGCAGTATTTGGCATCATCGTACTTGCCGGCAAGGGCGACATGCTGATTGCCGGATATAATACGGCTCCCAAGGAGGAAAAGGAGAAAGTGAACATCAAGCGGCTCAGGCTTCTGGTCGGCGGTCTCCTACTGGTAATCTCCCCTTTGTGTTTCATCCTTGACAATGACGGCAAAAACGAGACGACCTCAGGCCTCATTTTTACAGGCATCGTCATCTTTCTGTCACTTGCATGCGTTGTACTTGCCAACACATGGGCGAAGAAGTAATCAGGAATCTAAAAGGCATCCCACCTCAAAACGATGGGATGCCTTTTTCTTGCTTTAGTGCTTCTGCACCAGATGTTGACTACTTCTTCTTGACAACCTTCTTGCCATTCTCGATGTAGAGGCCCTTCTTCGTGGCCTGCACCTTCTGGCCCTTCATGTTATACCGCACAACGGTATTGTCCGTGGCCTTTGCACCTTCAATTCCCGTGGCAATCTCGATAGAGCTACGAAGCCTATCAATCATGTCTTGGATACTGAAGATTGTCGATGCAACATTCTCATCCTCGATTGTACCAGCCTGATAGTTGGCAAGGGTGGTAGTGTAGAGTGTCTGTGCTTCGGTGACAAGACTGGCCTCGACCGTATTATATGCCTGTGCAGTTTCGATTGTCGTATTCAGCTCATCCAAATTCCAGCTGATGGATTCATAGTTGCTGACAGACTCGGACAGCCGATCAATCATAGCGGTAACATCGGGAGCGATCTGCTCTACTTCTGCGGTCTCATAGATGGTGTTCTCCTCCAAACCCTTCAGCAATGCACTGGCAGCATCAAGCGTGGTCTTCGACAGATACTGTGTCTCAACCTCTCTGATTGCTTGAGCCAGACGCAACGTGTCGTTATTCACCTCCTTAGCAAGGAAGACATCCTTCGACTCACGGGCGGGATCCTTGGCAGCATAGAGAGCCTTCAGGGCGTTGAACATGGCCTCACCGTCGTTGTTGGCAATGGCGGCTTCGGCATCGGCGAGGGCGGCTGTCAGGGCGGCATACTCGCTCTTACCCATCAGAAGACCCTCGTAGTTCGTCTCGAGATCCTCGACGGCCACCTCCAGGACGGGCTTGATGACCTCAGGAGCGAAGCCGCGATAGGTCAGCTTGAAGTTGTCCCAGATCACCCAGCTGTCGCCGCCCTGGTTCGACACGCCTTTTACGCCAAGACGCAAAGCATCGCCCTCGAAGGCCACGAGTCCGTAGGCCGACTGTTTGTACATGCCCTCAGAGAAGGCCAGAGCCGAGTTGTACATCTCGTTAGGATACCAGTATTCTCCATTAGGCTCCACGTAAGGAGGCGTATTTCCAGGATTCAGCAATGTTTCATCGGTAGTGTACAGTTCGCCGTTGGGAACAGGTGTCTCGGCGAAGATGTTGGTGAACGGCGTAGCATTGTCGTTCATATAGACATAGACGGGAACGCCGGCGGCCTTCACATAGTCAACCTCCTGTGCCTGATAGGCATTCCAGGCATTGTCGCCACGCAGATAGCGGTAGAAGCCCTGCACCTCAATCTCATAGACACCGAAAGGAACATTCTCCACGGTCTGATAGACATCGAATCCGGGATTGTTATATGCCTCGAAGCAACGGTTGAAGGCATTGCCGCCTACGATAGCATTGCCGCTGCCATAGTCGGGAACATCAACTGTCCAGCCTTCAGCCTCTTGGGCGTCGCGCTCGAAGTCGGGATTCACCAGAAGCAGGGTCATGTCACTGCCAGCCTTGGTCTGCTGACGGGTGACATCGATCAGGATGGCATCGGCCTCGGCAATTTTCGCCGCGATGTCATCATCGGCAATCAGGCCATCCTCGTAATCGCTGTAGATATCATCGAGTGCGGTCTCGCAACTGGTGGGAGCACCGTTCTCGATAGCCTCGTTCAGGAATGTCATACCCTTTTCGAGAACGGCGGACAGCTTTTCATACAGAGCCATGGAAGCCCTGGCATTGCTGATGGCATCGGCGAGGGTGGCAGAAGCAGCCTCGGCCTGTTCCGTCTGGGTGAAAGTAGAGGTATCGACGATGGCGGCATTCAGGGCATCGCGCACTCCGTTGTACATGGGCTTGGCGGGCAGTGCCTGAGCCTCTTCAACCAGGGCGTTGTAGGCCGCGATGGCGTTATACAGATTGACGGCCTCGGCCAGGCTGGCAATCATATCGTCAATGGCTCCAATCCTATCGCTGATCTCCTCGTCGGCAATCGTACCAGCTTCCCAACCTGCGTAAGTGTCGCTGTAGAGTTCGTTGGCACTTGTCAACTGTACCTCTATGAGTGCCGCCTCTTCGATGGCACCTGTCAGGGCAGTGAGCTTCTCGCTCAACGTGGTGTAGAGCTGGATTGAGTTCTGAAGCTTGTCAATCATGGCTGTCACATCGGCCTTCAACTGATCGATCATGTCGTTCTCGTAAAGAGTGTTGGCAGCGATGGTGTTCAGCAGCGCGCCAGCCTCCTCGACGGTAGCCTTCGACAGCTTTTCGTTCTCCACGTTACGGATAGCCTCGGCCAGACGTAGCGTGTCGGAGGCCACTTCCTGGGCAAGGAAGACATCCTTCGACTCACGGGCGGGATCCTTCGCGGCATAGAGAGCCTTCAGGGCGTTGAACATGGCCTCACCGTCGTTGTTGGCAATGGCGGCTTCGGCATCGGCGAGGGCGGCTGTCAGGGCGGCATACTCGCTCTTACCCATCAGAAGACCCTCGTAGTTCGTCTCGAGATCCTCGACGGCCACCTCCAGGACGGGCTTGATGACCTCAGGAGCGAAGCCGCGATAGGTCAGCTTGAAGTTGTCCCAGATCACCCAGCTGTCGCCGCCCTGGTTCGACACGCCTTTTACGCCAAGACGCAAAGCATCGCCCTCGAAGGCCACGAGTCCGTAGGCCGACTGTTTGTACATGCCCTCAGAGAAGGCCAGAGCCGAGTTGTACATCTCGTTAGGATACCAGTATTCTCCATTAGGCTCCACGTAAGGAGGCGTATTTCCAGGATTCAGCAATGTTTCATCGGTAGTGTACAGTTCGCCGTTGGGAACAGGTGTCTCGGCGAAGATGTTGGTGAACGGCGTAGCATTGTCGTTCATATAGACATAGACGGGAACGCCGGCGGCCTTCACATAGTCAACCTCCTGTGCCTGATAGGCATTCCAGGCATTGTCGCCACGCAGATAGCGGTAGAAGCCCTGCACCTCAATCTCATAGACACCGAAAGGAACATTCTCCACGGTCTGATAGACATCGAATCCGGGATTGTTATATGCCTCGAAGCAACGGTTGAAGGCATTGCCGCCTACGATGGCATTGCCGTTACCATAGTCGGGAACATCAACCGTCCAGCCTTCAGCCTCTTGGGCGTTGCGCTCGAAGTCGGGGTTCACCAGAAGCAGGGTCATGTCACTGCCTGCCTTGGTCTGCTGACGGGTGACATCGATCAGGATGGCATCGACCTCGGCAATTTTCGCCGCGATGTCCTCATTGGCAATCAGGCCATCCTCGTAATCACTGTAAATTTCATCGAGTGCGGTTCCGCAACTGGTGGGAGCACCGTTCTCAACAGCCTCGTTCAAGAATATCATACCATTTTCGAGAACAGCGAACAACTTTTCATAGAAGGCTATGGAAGCCTTTGCATTGTCGATAGCCACTACCAGAGTCTGGATGGCAGCAGTCACTTCACTTGACAGTTGGAACTCATTTTCATCAATGATGGCATTGTTCAGTGCATCGCGTACCTCAGAGTACATCGGCTTTCCAGAAAGCAGATTGTTGGCCTCTGCGACCTTTGCACGATAATCTACCAGATAGTCCTCCAAACTGTATTTGTAGAGTTTGACGGGGCCAAGGATACACCAGGAGCAATAGGTGTCGATATAGCCACGGAAGCCCAGCTCCACTTCGCTTTCCTCGGTCACGGTGAAGTCGAACTCGTTAGAAAAATCACCCTTTGAGAAGGCGTTGGCAGCTTTGTAAAGATCGCTGCTGCCCGTGTAGGCCGCTACTCCGGCAGACGACAGACCCACGATGTACTGCTGTTTCTCACCGGCAAAGATGTAAGCCTTTGTGTTCGTTCCGTTACCATTGCCCTCACGATAGAAAGCATTTACGGCGATACGGTAGTCACCAGCCGGCAGAGTGACGGTTTGGGTGAAGTGAAAATTCTTAGTATTTCCGATAGCTGCACCGGCATTGCTTCCCCATGTGTGATAGAATTCTATCACGGGCACATCGCCATTGGTTTGCCAATCAGTGTAGGTGTACCCATTGTCGCCATAGCTCCAACCACTCAATGAGGTGAGGTCGGCATTCGTCAGATACTCGGCTGTGATGTCCTCTTGAGCCCATGAGCCCAAACCAGACGCCAGCATAGCTGCTACAAATAATAATCGATTAAATAATTTTTCCATAAGCTTTTAAAAAAAAAGGTTAGTAATATAATTCGTGGACAAAGATAATAAAAAAAACGGGAAACAGCCATAGAAAAACAAAAGAAATTGTTTTATGTTCCCATTTATGTTATTTTATCTCCTCATTCAATATTAATGACAAGATCATTCAATATCAATGATGAGATGATTTGACTTCAATGGTGACATAATTGAACATCAACTGCGCGGAGGGTGATATTCCCGACAGAAAACTATATGAAAAAAGGGGTGATTAATCACGAATTTACCGAACCACAAACCAGAGGTGCATCAACAGGGTGCTGACGAGACCGTAGTGGCGGCGCATGATGTGGAAACGCTCCATGAGCGACTCGCGGTGGTGGCGCGTGGTGGCTCCCTCTTCGGTGTAGTTGGCCACCACCATATTTATATTATAGAGGGGAAGAGCGGCCCGTTCGCCTTCGCGCATCACGCGGATGCACCAGTCGACATCGGCAGAATACTTGTATTGTATATCGTATTGCAGGTTCTTGGCCAGATCAGTACGGGCGTAGAAAGCCTGGTGGCAGACGAGCATGCCGTGACGGAAGGAACGCCAAGTGAGCTGGGCAGGGGGCTGCAGGCGGCGCGGATGCAGATAGCGGCCCTCAGCATCGACAATATTAGTGTTGCCATAGAGCACGGCAGGCAGTTCGTCGGACGGCAGCTCATTCAGTCGGCAACGGTGGGCAATCTGTTCGAGCGTGTCGGATTCAGGGAAGAAATCGCCTGCGTTCATATAGACGATATAGTCGCCCGAAGCCTGCGTGAGACCTTTGTTCATGGCATCATAGATGCCGTGGTCGGGTTCCGACTGTATGATGACCTTATGCCCCCCATCCGAAGCATCGCTGCGCTGCTTGTAGGCTTCGACCCGCTGAAGGGTGTCGTCGGTAGAGGCCCCATCGATAATCAGATGTTCCACCCCCTCGTATGTCTGACGGAACACGCTCTCGAGGGTGCGGTCTATGACGGCAGCGGCATTATAAGTGATGGTGACGATGGTGAATTTAATCATGGTGCAGAATAGATTCGTAAAGGTTGATGTAACGACGGGCAACCACATTCTCAGAAAAGCGGCGAGCGACACTGCGCCGCAGGTTGCGCGCATCGATATCGGCTTTCAATGCCCAGCGGATGCCGTCGGCCAAGCTTTCAGCCGACAGATAGTCGGCCAGATAGCCGTTCTCCTTGTGACTGATGATGTCGTCGGGGCCACTGCCCTTGAAGGCTACGGGCAGCGAACCGCATGCCTGCGCCTCGACCAGTGTCTGTCCGAAAGTCTCGTAGTGGGAGGCTGACACAGTGGCATTCGAAGCCGAATAGACGAGCGACAGGCGGTCTTCCTCGTCCACATAGCCTAAGTAGGTGTATTTCACGGGAATCTGGTCGAGAAGTTCCGGCTGTCTGATATTGCCAAAGAGCAGAAGCCGCACTTCGTCGGGACGGAAATGGCCCTGATCGACGAGCCGCTTCAGGGCCGACACCAAATAGTCGAAGCCTTTGATGGGTTCGTCGATGCGGGCAGCACCAAAGGTGATGACGTATGGCTCGCGTACATCAAGTGCCGAACGGGCATCGTTGCGGTCGACCAAGACAAAATTGGAGAGCGAAATAGGGTTGGAAATCACTTTCACAGGAAAACTGCCCGTCAGCATACTACTTCGTGCGCGCTGGGCCAGCCATTCACTGACGGCCACAAAGGTCAGACGGAAGGTATCCTTCTGCCACAGCAACTTGCGTCTGAAGACACGGGTGGAAAGATCCTCGGCGGCAGACTTGCCCAAGAAGGGACAGGCGCGGCACTCGCTTTCAAAGTTGGTACACGTATAGGCATGGTGGCAGATACCAGTAGCTGGCCACATGTCGTGCATCGTCCACACCACGGGTTTTCCGCTTCCCAAAATTTTCTGAATGGACTTTAGCGAGAGAAAGCCCTGGTTGATCCAGTGCAAATGAATGACATCGGCTTCGCGAAACTCCTGTGTGTCGGTGATATCGATGCCCGTGTTGGCTATCGACACCTTGAAAAGATGCTCACGGTTCATCCCGTTGTTCAGCCAAATGATGCCACGTTCCAAGAGGAAATTCCATTTGTTGACCCACTGCGTGCCGGCAGTGCCTACATAGATGGCATCGCTCTGCTTGTGAAGCACCAGCATCTTGGCCTTCACGCCGTTGTCGATCAGCGCTTCGGTCAGACGGTTGGCAGCCACGGCTGCCCCACCAATACGCTCGCTTGTGTTTACTATCAATACTCTCATCGCAACGGCAAAGGTACGACAAAATTATGAATGGTGAACGATGAATGATGGATTATTTCGTTGTTTTCGCACACAAGGATTGATTTGCATCAAGAATAATCGGGAAAAGTACACTTAAAAACAGAAAAGTATTGCGTAGTCCGGAAAATCGTCGTACCTTTGCATCGTCAAAAGGTTAATAGATTGTTTTAGGTTAGTA
>CAMYVQ010000075.1 GCA_947302435.1 uncultured Prevotella sp.
CTTATGCGTCTCATTTGACCTCCTCGAAGTCGGCATCCTGGATGTTGTCGTTAGGGTTCGACTGTGCCTGCTGACCACCCTGGAAGCCTGCGCCCTGACCGGCATCGGCACCGGGCTGAGGGCCAGCCTGACCGCCCTGCTGATACATCTTCTGAGAAGCGGCCTGCATGACTGTATTGAGGTTGTTGATGGCGTTGTCAATGGCAGCGATGTCACCGCTCTTGTGGGCATCCTTCAGCTGCTGGACAGCCTGCTCAACGTTGGCCTTGTCGGCACCGAGTTTGTCACCATTCTCGTTAAGGAAGGTCTCGGTCTGGAAGATCATCGAGTCGGCCTGATTCATTTTGTCGATGCGCTCGCGTTCCTTCTTGTCGTTCTCGGCATTCTGCTCAGCCTCAGCCTTCATACGGTTGATCTCGTCTTGAGAGAGACCTGAAGAAGCCTCGATGCGGATGGCCTGTTCCTTACCAGTAGCCTTATCCTTGGCAGAAACCTTCAGGATGCCGTTGGCATCGATGTCGAAAGTCACCTCAATCTGAGGAACACCGCGACGGGCGGGAGCAATGCCGGTAAGATTGAACTGTCCGATGCTCTTATTCTGAGCTGCCATGGGGCGTTCGCCTTGCAGCACGTGGATGGTCACCTCTGTCTGGTTGTCGGCAGCCGTAGAGAAGGTTTCGCTCTTCTTGCATGGAATGGTTGAGTTGGCTTCGATAAGCTTGGTCATCACACCACCGAGGGTCTCGATACCGAGGGTCAGTGGGGTAACGTCGAGCAGTACGATGTCCTGACCGGTCTCCTGATTAAGGATAGCACCCTGAATAGCTGCGCCCACGGCTACCACCTCGTCGGGGTTCACACCCTTAGAAGGCTCCTTGCCGAAGTAGTTCTTAACGAGGGTCTGCACGGCAGGGATACGGCTCGATCCACCGACGAGAATCACCTCCTGAATGTCGCTGACAGAGATGCCTGCATCGCGAACGGCGTTCTGACAAGGTACGAGACATGCCTGAATCAAGTTATGGGCCAACTGCTCAAATTTTGCACGAGTCAGAGTCTTGACGAGGTGCTTAGGACCTGCAGCCGTTGCCGTGATATAAGGCAGGTTGATTTCCGTTGAGGTAGAGCTTGACAGCTCGATCTTTGCCTTTTCGGCAGCCTCCTTCAGGCGTTGCATGGCCATGGGGTCATTCTTCAGGTCAGCACCTTCATCATGACGGAACTCGTCAACCAGCCAGTCGATGATCACCTGGTCGAAGTCGTCGCCGCCGAGGTGGGTGTCACCATTGGTGGAAAGCACTTCGAACACACCGCCACCGAAGTCGAGGATAGAAATATCGAACGTACCGCCACCGAGGTCGAAGACAGCAATCTTCATATCCTTATTGGTCTTGTCGATACCGTAGGCCAAGGCAGCAGCCGTAGGCTCGTTAACGATACGACGCACGTTCAGACCTGCAATCTGACCAGCTTCCTTCGTAGCCTGGCGCTGAGAGTCAGAGAAGTAGGCAGGCACGGTGATGACAGCCTCAGTGACTTCCTGTCCCAGATAGTCCTCGGCAGTCTTCTTCATCTTCTGAAGTATCATAGCCGAAATTTCCTGCGGGGTGTACTTGCGGCCGTCGATGTCGACACGGGGATAACCACCCTCATTTACTACCTTAAAAGGTACGCGTGAGATTTCTTTTTCCGTCTGTGCCCATGTCTCACCCATGAAGCGCTTGATAGAGTAGACAGTTTTCTGCGGATTCGTGATGGCTTGGCGCTTGGCGGGATCGCCAATCTTGCGCTCACCACCCTCTACGAAACCTACCACTGAAGGCGTGGTGCGCTTGCCCTCACTGTTAGCGATAACGACAGGCTCGTTGCCTTCGAAAACAGATACACACGAGTTTGTTGTACCTAAGTCAATTCCAATAATTTTTCCCATAGTTGTATATTTTTTATTTGTTATTAATCATGTTTATTCTCTCATACAAGCAATGACAATATAGCAAAGCGTATGCCAAAAGTATAATTTTTCTCAAGAATCTGCCATTTGTTGCGACATTTTGTCATAGGAATAAAAGTTTTTTCATATCTTTGCATTCCAAAATGTGGATTTTCAGAAAGACAAATGCTATGATAAGGAAGATTCTTCTATTTGCCGCAACGTTTTTTTTCTCGCTGACTGCGACGGCACAGACACGTGACCCAAACAACAAATACTTAGTTTGGACCAACAACATTATTTTTACAGAGGAGAAGACAGACACCATCAAGGAAGAAGAGCCTGAAGAGGAGGAGGAGCAAGCCAAGAGCTTCATAGAGAAGTATTTCCGCTATGAGAGTATGTGCGACTGGAAGGAAGGCATGAAGTTCATGGTCATTCCCGACAAGAAAGACATGGTTGTCCGCACCTTCGCCGACAGTACGGGCCGGTTGGTGAGCAGTATGTCGTTGCGCCATAAGGTGATGGTCTACAAAGGCCATTCGGGTGACGGTCAGCTTCACGAGCGTGTGAATTTTGTGTGTGAAGATGACGGACAGCCCTACTACTTTGAGTTGCCTACGGCCACTTTCGAGGATTATTGCTACACGAAGTTCGGTGTGCCAACATTAGCCTATTTGGGCGATGTCGACAAGGCTATCGAGCAGTTGGTGGGGAAAAAACTACTGACGAAGAACAATGTCTACAACGTGGACATCAGTACAACAAGCTATGGCTATGAGAAAATCAATGTGCCTGTGGGAACAGAGGTCACCGTAGTGGCTGCCGGTGTGGGTACGCGCAACTATCCCGTGAAGCTGATTGTGGCAGATGCTTCGGGCCATGAGTTCTTCCAGACTGTTGCCATCAGCCGGACCAATAGTGGTATGCGCGACAATGAGTTTGTAGGCGACGAGCTGAAACATACGTTCGACGGTTCTTTTGAATTGTTGGGCGATCAGGCCCTGGCCGATAAAGAGTATGAGAAATACGTGGGTCGCAAGGTGTTCACCCTCTTTAAGACCGACATGACCCGTAGTGACGGCACGTCAGAGTCGATTCCCCGCATGACAGGTTTTGAAATCAAGAAAATGAGTGCCATTCCGGGTACGCATCATGTCAAAATGACACTTGAGCGTGACGGAAAGACATATCACAAGACTGTTACCTTTGAGCAGGAGAATGTGGCAGGCGACCTTGCTGGCGAGCACGAAGCCTATTATTTCAGTCTCTTTGCCAGTGGCAATCTGGGAGCCATCAAGGGCGTCCGTCAGGAGAATCTTTCCGACATCCGTCGTTCCGTCGTCCGCAAGGGCTTCAACGAGGTTGAGGTGAAACTGGCTTTGGGAGAGCCAGACAAGAAGGGCAAGAGCAGCAAGGGTGTCTATATGTGGGTCTACAATTCGGCTCTGAATGCCAACCACTGCATCGTCTATTTCGATTCGAATACCAAGCAGGTGAAATATGTGAAGTGACCTGCCAAAGGAAACACCGTCGCAAAGTCTGCGGATATGGGACTTTGCGACGGTGTTTTTTGTATGCCTGCTTTTTTCGCTTAGGCGTTTTGTTCGCTGAGCTTCTCCATGATCAATGCCTCCAGCTCCTCACACAGTTCGGGATTGTCCTTCAGCAATGCCTTTGTGGCATCGCGTCCCTGTGCCAGTTTCGCGTCACCGTAGCTGAACCACGAACCGCTCTTTTTGATGATGCCATATTCCACGCCCAAATCGACGATCTCGCCAATCTTTGAGATGCCCTCGCCAAAAGTGATTTCAAACTCCGCCTTGCGGAAGGGAGGAGCCACCTTGTTCTTCACGACTTTCACGCGAACCTGATTGCCTACCACCTGGTCGCCATCCTTAATGCTTGTCACCTTGCGGATGTCCAAACGTACAGAGGCATAGAATTTCAGCGCGTTGCCACCCGTAGTGGTTTCGGGGTTACCGAACATCACGCCGATTTTCTCGCGCAACTGGTTGATGAAGATGCAAGTAGTGTTTGTCTTGGCGATGGTTGAGGTCACCTTTCGCAGTGCCTGGCTCATCAGTCGGGCATGCAGACCCACGGCAGAATCGCCCATGTCGCCCTCGATTTCCTTTTTCGGTGTCAATGCGGCCACCGAGTCGATGACAATGATATCGATGGCGGCCGATCGGATGAGCTGGTCAGCAATCTCCAGTGCCTGTTCGCCATTGTCAGGCTGTGAGATGTAGAGGTTGTCAACGTCGACCCCTAATTTCTGTGCGTAGAACCGGTCGAAGGCATGCTCAGCATCGATGAAGGCGGCGATACCGCCGGCTTTCTGTGCTTCAGCGATGGCATGGATAGCCAGCGTTGTCTTACCAGACGATTCCGGACCGTAGATTTCGATGATGCGCCCCTTGGGATAGCCGCCTACGCCCAATGCTGCGTTCAGGCCGATTGAGCCAGTAGGAATCACATCGACGTTCTCCACATGTTCGTCGCCCATTCGCATGATGGAACCCTTGCCGAAGTCTTTCTCGATCTTCGACATAGCAGCCTGCAGGGCTTTCATTTTCTCCTGTTGTGGGCTTAAGGCTTCGCCCTCATTCTCCTTTTTTGCCATATTTTAGATTATTTGATGTTATAGTTTAACGATTTTGTAACTTCGAGTGTTTCCTCATCAGCATGAAAACCTAAGATGTGTTTCAGCATGAACCGTAGACGTCCGGTGCGACGGCTGTAGTCCTCGAAGGTCTCCTCGTATGGGTTGATTTTTTCCTTCCATCCCTCGTATGGGCCCAGATAGAAGTTGGGGAGAAGGTTCACGATGGAATTTTTGTGCTCATAAGCCTCTTCGCTTTCGTCAATGGTCAGCAGATGCTTTTGCTCAGGATAGAGACACGTGATGTTGTTGGCCAGACAGAATTCAATCACGGGCGCAATGTCTTCCTGGTATCTCTCCACCAGACTGTCGAGCGAGTAGTTTTGGTAGCTGGTGTCATTGCTTAACTTCTGGATAGGACGTAGCTGAATGACGTTGGGCTTCATGCGCTCGAACACCTTTGGCATGAGTTTCAAGTCGTCAATATTGTCTTGGTTCATCGTGTAGTTGATGCGGACACACAGTGCCTTCGCCCCCCCAGCGCGCAATTGTTCGATGTCGTCGAGCACCTGTAGGAACTTGTCGAACTTTGCCCCTTGCATGAGGTATTCATACATTTCCTTCGACATGCCGTGAGCCGACAGGATCAGCTCGTCGAGTCCGGCATCGGCCAATTCCTTCAGTTTCTGCTTTGTCAGCAGGTTGCCATTCGTGGTGACCGATATGTGGGGTATGCCTTTCTTTCGGGCCAGCGCCACCAGTTCGGTCAGTTTGTTATAGACCAGTGGCTCTGCTCCACAGCCGATCTGCAGTCGCAGCACGCGGTGGAAGAGTGAGTCGGCAATGGCCTTGATGTCTTCGTCGCTGAATCTGCCGTGCAGGTACTTGCGCACTTCCGGGTCACTGAAATAGCACATGCGGCATCTCAGGTTGCAGGCTTCCACGGGGTCGAATGCCAGGTTCAGGTATCTGCGGTGCAATACATGCAGCATCATGATGCCCATCAGCTTGAGCCGTGGACTCTCAATGCGGTGATAAAGATTCATCAGTGAGTAGATATCCATATATTGCCCTTTACTTTCCTTCTTGAAACATGGCGTGCAAAGATACAACTTTTTTTGCAATTCGACTTATAAACGGCGCATATTTTCATCTTTTTTGCAGGAGAGCCCCCAATTCCTTTTCAATGGCTTTGTCGTAGCCGTAGAGGTCGGGCCAGTATTCTATCCGCGATGTCTCAGGGTTGGGATAGACGGTATAGTAAATAATGTAGACAGGCATCTTGGGTGACACAGCCTGATAGCTCAGCAGTCGCAATGGCCGTTCGTCGTCAGCGTGTTCTTTCAGGTAGTCAATGCCTTGTTCCGTCATGGGCGGCATGTCCATGGAGAGGCGCAGCCTGTCCGTCAGCCATTCGTCGGCTTCGGGCAGCATGAAGCATGCCAGCTCGAAGGGCTTCTGTACGCGGATGCAACCATGCGAGAGCGTGCGACGGGCATAAGTGAAAGCCTTGCGGTTGTTGGTGTCGTGAAGATAGATGCCAAAATCGTTGGGGAAGCGGAACACGATGTGACCTAATGAGTTGCCGGCACCGCTTTTCTGCCCGATGCGCAACCGCCCCGACTGCATCTCGTCGGCAGTCACGTGTACGGGATTGAGCGTGTCGCCCGAACTGCGCTCCACGATATAATAACGGTTGCGGGCAAAGTAGGCTGAATCGCCTGCATGACGCAGAAAGTCGCTTTTCACGATGTTCAATGGAACAAGCCAGTCGGGGTTCATATTGAAATGGCTGATTTCACTACAGAGCACGGGAGTCTTGTTGGTGACCGCTCCACAGCAGATACGCATGCTGAGCACGGAATCCGGACACACGGCCCATAACTGTAGGGCGGGAATGTTCACTATTACCTTGCGCTCGTCGTTGTCGGGCCGTTTCAGTTGCCATCGGCATCGTTCCATGTTGATGGCCAGTTGTCTCCGTTGCTTTGTGTCGCTGAGGCTATCCATCATTGAACGGAAGGCCTCGTAGACTTTTCCTTGTGGACGCGAACCGCGCATGTAGTCTAATCGTTGCGCAGAGATGAGGGCGCGAAGGCCTTCCTTATAGTCGGGGGCTTTCGTCTCATAGTCGAACAGGTGGGCAAACTCCTCGTTGTCGGCGTTGTTTTTGTGTTCCAGTTGGTTGAAAAGCTTGTCGGGGCGTACAAACCCATAGCGTTGTCCCACGGTGTATCGGACGAAGGCTTTCGATAGCAGATAGTCGAGCCGTGGCAACACCTCGTTGATACTTGTTTTCAGTGAGTCGAAAGCGAGTTGATGCACGGTGTGCAGGTATCCCGATATCTGCGGTACGTAGAAGGCCGTCGTGTCCAGTCCTGCCAATGGCAGTTCCTTCCGCAGAATGTTCAGCATCGAGTCTGCCTCAGCCGATGCCCCCATGTTCGAGAACCACAGAAAGCCCTTGCTGTCCTCATAGCGTTGCTTCACTACCCTATCAGCCTTCCAGTGCGACGTGTCGCTATCCAAGAGCAAGTGCAGGCACCGCTCCATTTGCAGAGTGTCGAGCGAGTCAGCATAGCATTTGAAAGCCGACCGTTCGGCCAACGACTGCTTGCGCACCCCCATGTTGCATGCAGAGAGGCATAGGGTCAGAACAATGGATATAATGGTGAGACGGTTTCGGCTCCCCATTATATCCAGCTTTTTCTTGTCAGGGAAAAGTTCCAACGTTTGTGAGTTACAGTTCCAAGTCGCCGTCGTGAATCTCGTGCCAGGGCAGGCCTTGTTTGTTGAGCTGCTCCATGAAGGGATCGGGATCGAACTCCTCAACGTTGTGTACACCAGGCTTGCGCCACAGGCCCTTGCAGAACATCATGGCACCAATCATGGCCGGAACACCCGTGGTGTAAGAGACTCCCTGCATGCCCGTCTCTTCGTAGGCGGCGCGGTGCGAGCAGTTATTATATACATAATAGGTGTGCTCTTTGCCGTCGTTGCCGATGCCTCGGATGCGGCAGCCGATGGAGGTCTGCCCTTCGTAGTTCTCGCCCAAGTCCTGTGGGTTAGGCAGCACAGCCTTCAGGAACTGCAGGGGTACAATCTTCACCTTTGCCGTGCCGGTGCCATCGGCCAGCGGTGCCTCATATTCCACCTCGTCGATGCGGCTCATGCCGATGTTCTGAATCACTTCGAGGTGCTTCAGA
>CAMYVQ010000076.1 GCA_947302435.1 uncultured Prevotella sp.
CTCCGCATATATTCCATATTTTCCTTTCGGGTCAACCTTTTCATCAAACTTAAACAGTATCTCACCAAGTAAAATCACATCAGGTTGCTTACCTTTAAATGTACTATTCTCGTCCAATGCTTCGTCACCATGTTCTGCATAGTTTTTCACACCCATATAATGTGAAATCATCTGTTTGATGCCTTCGCAATAGTGTACATTTTTTGTTCCTTTCAATTCGATGGACGTTGAACCGCTGGCCATAATGTCATCCATTGAACCATCAAAAAGCCCCAGTTTCTGATACACATCCCGATATTCCTTACTGATGCCAGACTTCTTTCCACCGCTCAGATACTCACTGAACTTACGAAGAGCAGCACACGCAGGCCATTCTCGTCGTGTCCCTCAAGTACCACATCCATATTGGAAGGACGACGATTCTTGAAGACAACGGTCTTCACCTCAAAGTGACTATCGTAGAACGTGTATTCGTGCTTCTCGCCATCCGTCTGGAGTTCCAGTTTGAGTTGATGATGCTCGTCTATTCCATAGAAGAACAAAAGTGCTGCAAGCGATGAGGAATGCAAGCGGTTGATATTTCCTTTTTCGCTTATCTGTTTCTTGCCTTTACAATTTTTATTTATAGCCTGATTATACTTTTTCTTGAACAGTGAGCGGTCTCTTACGTCAAAAATATCACTCAGCGTTTTGCATTTGTCATGCCTAACCACAAACGAGAACGAATTTTCAGAAGGTTTTCCAGACCATTTCGTCTTCTCAAAATCACCAGGTATTTCGCTGTTGGTGAAAAACTCGCGATAAACAAGATTTTTGGTTCTGTTCATTGCTTCTTCCAATTCTCCATTGAGACTTAACTTCACGTCTTTTTCCATATTGCAAGTGTTTTTGTTTCTTTTCAATACTATATACGAAAAACTATTTGAGAGACTGCCCGAAATTAACTATAAAACGATATCTTGTTAACATTTGTAACATTATTTAACCAATCGCGAATTATAGAAGCGTAGCGCTGATTAGTCACTTTTTAGCTTTCGGACACAAGGTTTTCAAAAAACATATTAAATCTGCGTGGCGAAGTATGAAAACATGAAAAACAATTCATAACTTTGTGCCAGATTTTTTAAATTAACAGGACATGAAAGAAGAGCAATACAAGTTACTGGTTAGACAGATAGCATCACTCGTTGACGGTGAAAAGGACTTGATAGCCGTTATGAGCAATGTGGCAGCGACAATCCACCAAAGCATGGGATTCTGGTGGACAGGGTTCTATCGGGTCATAGGCGACGAACTTGTTCTTGGGCCATTCCAAGGCCCTGTTGCTTGTATGCACATTCCGTATGGCAGGGGCGTGTGTGGCACAGCCTGGCAAAGAGCAGTGACCGTCATCGTGCCAGACGTTGAACAATTCCCAGGTCATATAGCCTGTAGCAGCGAGTCAAAGTCTGAGATTGTTGTACCGGTGTTTGGCAATGATGGCAAGGTGATGGCAGTACTTGACATTGACAGCGAGCATCTGGCAACATTCGATGATATAGACCGCAAGTATCTGGAGGAAATCTGTAAGCTGATTGCAGCGAACTGAGAATCGTTAGGTGGGGAACGTGATGGCCGAGACACTCTCCGCGTCTCGGCCATCACGATTACTTCTTCAGTACTTTCATGCCGTTCTCGATAATCATTTCATGATGAACATCTGTCGGATTCACTTTTTGTCCGCGAAGGTTATAGGCTTGGCCGTCCGTCAGATTCTTGGCCGTGGTATTCTGAATGCCAGTGTCTGCCTTCAGGTTCTTCAGCTGGATATAGTCGATGTCGGGCATCCAGTCGTTGGCATTCGACAGACGGATGCTGTTCTGGCCCTTTTGTAATTCAATGGTGAGGGTCTTGGTGGACACCTTGTCCCAAGCGCCTGAGTTGAGATTAAGTGTCTTTACCTTCTGACCGTTGACACTGACGGTCAGATTGCGGTTGGCACCGCAGATATAGGCAATCGTGAGTTCATATTCGCCTCCTTCATTGCTATAGACATTGCGCCAAATCAGGTCGTTCTCTTCGCTGCAGCCTAACCAACCGGCCTTCAGTCCTGCTGAACAGAAGGTGGCATACTCATAGATGCCGGTCTTCTCCGTCTGGTTGTTCTTCAGCTCCTGATAGTCGCTGATGTAGGCGGTCTCTGCCTCATAACGGGTGCGCTCTAAGCGCTGTTCGGCCGTGGCCACATAGATACGGGTGCCGTGGGAAGGTACCGATACTTCGTATTTGTCGCTGAACTCGCCCAGGTCTTTCTGCTGAAACACATCGCGCAGCATGATCTTGCCGTTCAAATCGAGGTCAGCAAAATTCACGATGGCCTTCTTTACGGCATCGTTGGGGTTGTAGATGGCGAACGCACGCTTGTTACCGCCCAGACTATCGATGTCTTTGACCAGGATATAGCAGTCATTACTGAGTGCTGCCACGTAGGCCTGCTGATAGACCGTGTCCTGGTTGAGGGCGATAAGTTCCTCGTTTTTCAGCAGTTTGAGGGGCGTGGCCTTGATGGTGGTCATGTCGCAGCCGATGAGCAACGGCGAGTTCATGATGCACCACATGCCGAAGTGGGTCTTGTCCTCTTCGGTAGTCATGGAGCGGCCCACTTCGAGCATGTCCATGTCGTTGAAGTGACCCTTGCTGCTGTAGGCACTCATGTAGAGGTTCTCGGCCAGAATGCCCTTGACCGAAGCCCACCCATCGTAGATGTCGTGGGTAGTGCGCCACGAGAAGGCCACATCGTGTACCCAAGTGCCAGGATAGTCCCAGCGGCAGACGTTCAGTCGCACATCCTTGCGGCCCGTGCGCTCGATGGCTTTGCTGATAGCAGTGTAGCGCTCCTGCGGATCGAGAGCCAGGTTCTGCTTGTTCTGCGGTGCATCGCCACCGCAGAAGTCAACCTTGACGAAGTCGAATCCACACTCGTTGAAATAGAATTCGGCATCGCGCTGATCGTAGTTGTAGAAACCCACGTTGACACTCAGGTCGTCGCCATTATACATATTGCCGCACGTGTTGGCACCGGCATCGCTGTAGATACCGGCCTTGAGCCCCTTGGAGTGGATGTAGTCGGCCACGGGCTTCAGGCCGTTGGGGAATCGGATGGGGTGGATGAGCAGTTCGCCCGTCTCAGTATTGCGTCCGCCGAAGAAACCATCGTCGATGTTGATGTGGTTATAGCCAACCTCGCTGAGGCCTTTTTCCACCATGGCATCGGCCTGACTGCGGATGAGTGCATCATTGATGTTCACACCGTAGGTGTTCCATGAACTCCAGCCCATCGTGGGGCCGTAGTTCACTTTCTCTTCAGGCTGGGGATCGTCACCGCCACTGATGGGACTATCGCCTAAACGAAGCAACTTCACACCGTGACTGGGCACGGTGGTGCTAAGTGTGCCGGTGGCGGTGCCAAGGTCTTCGCCAGCCCAGATGTCATAGACGGGAACGGGCTCGCCGTCGCTGTAGCCGAGCAGCGTGAGGTCGAAGTCGTAAGCTTCTTTCTTGGTGACGTAGAAGATGAACTCCATCGTGGTGCCCGACGCGTTGGGATTGTCAGTGTCGCACGACGAGTCGTAGCCGCAGAGGGCGCGGAAGGTCTTCCACGTATGTCCTGTAGGCAGGTCGTAGATGAGGGTACACTGTGCGTTCATGCCGAGGCCAGTGGTATAACTCTGACCCTCGACCTTGAGCGTACCGTCCTCCACGTTCTTGTTCACATGCAGACTACCCCACTCCGACTGATAGCTGGTCTGCCGCAGTGTGGTCAGCGAAGTCTCGTTGCCCTCGGCATCGATGAGCACGGGATTGATGAGGTCAGCACGGTCGTAGGCGAAACCGTCGCCCCAGTTGCTCACCACAATCTTCAGCTGCTCAGCGCCAGTTATATCGACCTCCATGGTTTTGCTCTTCGTGCCTGTGCGACTGATGAGCCCTGAACGGGCTACGGCATCGTCCTGCTCGTCGGTGAGCGGGTTCTGGGCGAACACCATGAAACGGATGCTCGTCGTGGCCCCCTGCTGACCGATGCCTGAGTCGTCGGCAGCGGCCATCGCCTTGAAGCGCACCACGTCCATATCGTCGGGAATCTGGAAGAAGATGGCGGCGTTGGCATCGGTAGAGAAACCGCGGTCGTAGCTGACTCCGAGCACCTTCATCTTGCCACCGTTGTCCACGTTCTTGTTCTCATACACGCGGTTGAAGTATGACTTCGTGTATTGGCGCGTCTTGTAGGTGCCTGTGAGGGGAACCTCCGTGCCGTCGCGCAGCACGAGCGTGGGGTTGATCCAGTCGCCGTGGTCGTAGCTGTAGTTGTCGCCACCGTCATCAACCACCAGCACGAGCGTTTTTTCTCCTTCGGGCCATTCAATATCCACGTCCACGGCATGTCCGTCGGTGGTATAGGCCACCACTTCACTCTTATACAATGCCTTCGAGCCTACCACCCAGCGGGTGTTGTCGCGCTGGAAGAGCGCCAGATAGCGGGTGTCGCCGATGTGTGACGTCCATGCCACACGACCGTTATCTTCGTCATTAAACACCTGATGGGCCTCCTCGCCATATTTGTGCATCTGGTGATACTCCTCGTTGTTCAGCAACGACAGCGTGAAGGCATCGTTCTTCGTCATCTCTCCACCGAAGAACAAAGGAGAGTGGCAGATGCCCCAGAGGGTCATCATCGTCAACTGCTCATTCTGCGAGAGCTTCGTCCAGCGGCCAGCATCGGCAGCGGTGTAGCCAGCATCGCCGATGGTCATGGCAATCTGTCCTAAGGGCAGCATGTCGCAGTCGGCATAATTGCCGGGACGGGTCACAGTCTCCCAGGCATGGGCCTCGTTGAACACGGCATCCACGGCGCTCCAGTTATCCCACAGGTCGTCCATCATGCGCCACATATTGGCATTCTCTAAGCACTCCCCAGCATACTGGTACTGCGTCTTACCAGGCGAGAGCGACAGCACGATGGGACGACCCGTCTGGTCAATGGCCTTGCGGATCATGTGAATCTCGTCGGTATAGAACGGACGCGAGAGGTCGTCGATCTTCAGAAAATCCACGCCCCACTCGGCATAGAGGTCCATGATACTATTATAATACGCTTGTCCAGCCTCGTTGTTGCGCACAAGCAGGTTGTCCTTTAGCCATGTGCAGGGCGAAGTGGTGCCGTTATAGACCTGACTCCAAGGTGTGGATTCGCTGCCTTTCAGTTTGAAAGACGAGCCCACGACACTCTTGGGCACGCCACGCATGATATGGATGCCGAACTTCAGACCCATGTCGTGAATTCTGTCGGCCAGTGCCTTGAAGCCGATGTTTTGGCCATCGACCATACACGAGGGGAAGCGCGAAGGCGACGGCAGGTAGCGTCCGTATTCGTCAAGCACATAGTCCTGATCGCCACGTTGGTTGTAATTGCCGCCGCCCAGCGAGGGGTGGTTGCAGTACCAGCGGATGTCCACCACCACATACTCCCAGCCATATTTCACCAGGTCGTTGTCCACTAAGTACTGCGCATTCTGCAGCACCTCTTTCTCTGTCACCGAAGAGTAGTAGCAGTCCCACGAGTTCCAGCCCATAGGCGGTGTCATCGCCCATGTGCGGAACGTTGCCACCTCTTCGTTCTCCTGTGCCTGCACCATGCCTAATAAAAACAGCGCGGCAATGATTGTTAGCATTAACTTTTTCATAATTCATCCAATAGATATGTTATATGAATGACTATTTGATATTCTTTAGAAATTCTATTTCCACGATGCGGAGCTCGCTGTTGGTGTCGGTTCCGCCCTCGGCCTTGAAAAGGTCGAGTTCACCAGCAGCGGGTTCGGCAACTTCGACGATACCACCGAAGGCATCCTCGTCCTTTCCAGTACCACGTAGACGGATGGTGATTTCGTCTGTCGCTACATTCTTGGATGGTTGCAGGTGGACATACCCGAGACTGCGTTCAGTCTCACCGCTCCAGATGAGTTGGTCACCCGCATAGATATCGAGGGGATAGCTGCGCAGACGCCAGCCGGTGAGCTTGAGGCAGATGTCATCCACAATGGTTTTCTCTGCCAGCTTGTATGTAATCCAGGCAGTAGAGAGGCGACCATCATTCTTCCATTCGGAGAGTTCGTTGTCGTCGAAGCTGCGAGAGGCGTGCTCGCTATCATAGCCTGCAGTAGCAGAGAGGATTCCAATGCCGCGAGCCAGCTCCTGATAGGAAGGTGTGAGTGGCGTTGCGCCCCTTGTTAGTCGACAAGGAAGGGTGAGTTGTGATTGTAATTTTTCTTTTTTCACTCTTTTACTTATCACTTGTATCGTGGCCGGCTTCATGCCTTCGGCGGTGGCTTTAAGACGAATCTCGCCTGCCTTGGTGGTTGTGCGGACAAGTACGCGGTTGATACCACACTCCACGGGCAGCGACATAGCACCTACATAGTTATCGGAGATGTTCTTGGTGGCGGCTGCATCAAGGAGACCTTCACGGTTGGTGTCATCGGAACGTTGCAACTGTTGGTTGCTGCGTGTGGCGATGCCGCCAATCCAAGTAGCTTGGCCTTCCAATGCGAAGTGAATCATGCGGTCATCCAACGGGCAGCGCCGTCCCTGCTTGTCCACGACCTCCACCTGGAAGAGCACCATGTCGGCGCCATCAGCTTTTGTGCCATTGGGATTCTCGATAGCGGTGAGCTTCAACTGATACGGTTCACCTGCTGTCTCTAATTGATAGCGGCTACCATCGGAGCCGACAGCCTCCAATGTGCCTGGTTCAAAGGACACGTTCTCGAAGGTGAACAAGTAGCGGGAGCTCTGCTTACCCTTACCTAATGATTTGCCGTTAAGGAACAGCTCGACCTCATCTGCCGTAGAAATCACATAGACGGGAATCCCCTCGGGGGCTGAATGGGGGGCCTGACCTTTGTTGTTCCAATGCCCCACGATATACGTCTTCGCTGTCTCTGGCTCCACCCATCCGTTCCACATCACCTGATGTACGAAGAAAGCGTCTTTTGGTATGCGCAAGGCATCAACGACACCGCTGGTGCGGTAGTTTGACTCACCACGATGGTGGGTATTGGTGTCGCTGAACACAATCTTCACGCCGCCGCTGGAAACGCGCGTTCCTGTGCCTGGTCGTTCGCGCCAGTAGTCGTACCATCGTCGCACCATCTCCACGGCGAAGGCATCCATATTGTGGTTGTACTCCGTGGCGGGCTTGCCGCGATAGAGCGGGCCGTCGCCTTCCTTGTGGTAGGGGTAGCTGTATTCGTCCCAGTATTTACGCAGGCCCTCGTCGCGGCAGTACTCCATGGCCCACATCGGGTGCTTCTTCGACTTGTTGATGTAGAGCATCTCGCCGCCATACTCTGCCTCGTCGATGTCCAGCATCTCGCGGCTACCGATGGCACGTCCGCCGTGAGGGTCGTATTGGTCGCGTATGGCCTTCATCTCCAGCATGTGCTCACGGCTGATGCTCTCGTTGCCGCACTCGTAGAAGAGGATGGAGGGGTTGTTGCGGTTGTAGATGATGGCGTCGCGCATCAAGGCTGTGCGCTGCTGCCAGCGGGCTCCTGTGACATCCTTCTCGGCATCGCCTGCGGGCATGGCCTGCGGCAGTCCGACGCGGTCGCAGCTCTCGATGTCCTGCTTCCACGGCGTGACATGCATCCAGCGCACGAGGTTGCCACCCGACTCCACCATCAGACCGTTTGAGTAGT
>CAMYVQ010000077.1 GCA_947302435.1 uncultured Prevotella sp.
CTTGCGGGCGGCCTCTTGTTGCAGCGTAGAGGTGGTAAAGGGAGGAGCGGGGGTGCGCTTCATGGGCTTCTTGGTGATGCTCTCCACGGTGAATGTGGCATCCTTGCACAGCTCCAAGAACTGACGGGCTTCCTGTTCCGTCTTGAAACGCTGGTTCAGCGTGGCTTTCACCTCCGAGGCGGAACCGTCGGGGTTGGCAATGGCAAACACGGCGTTCACGTTGTAGAAGGTCTCGCTCTTGAAAGCCTGCACCTCGCGCTCGCGTTCCACAATCAATCTGACGGCGACACTCTGCACACGTCCGGCCGAGAGTGCCGGCTTCACCTTGCGCCACAACACGGGCGACAGCTTGAAGCCCACCAAGCGGTCGAGCACGCGGCGTGCCTGCTGCGCGTTCACTAAGTTCATGTCCAGGTGGCGTGGATGCTGGATGGCTTCCTGAATGGCTGTCTTGGTAATCTCATGGAACACGATGCGGCTGGTCTTCTTCTCGTCCAGGCCCAATACCTCGCACAGATGCCACGAAATGGCTTCTCCCTCGCGGTCCTCATCACTTGCCAGCCATATTTTCTCGGCTTTCTTGGCTTGCGACTTCAGTTCGCTCACTAACTTCTGTTTCTCTTCGGGTATCTCGTATTCGGGTTCCAGCGTATCGTTGTCGATGCTGAGTTCTTTCTTTTTCAAGTCACGGATATGACCGTAGCTTGACATCACCTTGTAGTCGTTGCCAAGAAACTTTTCGATGGTCTTTGCCTTGGCAGGCGACTCCACAATGACCAAATTTTTTTCCATGTCTTCTGATCGTTTTGAATCTTTGGGCTGCAAAAGTAGACAAAAACTTTTCTATCACCTTATATAAATAATAGAAATTAAAGTTTCTTAACGGAAAAAGCCCTTTTTGTCTCCCTTGCGGCGTAAGTTGGCAATCAAACTTCAACGGTTCTCTTCTACAAACCGTTTCACGCCGAGACTGATGCTGCGCAGGCCGAACAAACGGTAGTCTATCTCTTCTAAACGCATCCATTGCAGTTTCGCCACATCGTCGTCGGCCTTGGGTTGGACATTGCTGTCTACACGGACCACGAAGAACATGTCGAGGGTATGGATGGTCATGCCCGAATATTCATAGAGGTTGGGCAGCGAGAAGTGGTACTCCATGGCTTCGACGGTCAGGCCTGTCTCTTCCATGATTTCGCGGCGCATGCCTTCTTCAATGGTCTCTTCCATGTCGACGAAGCCGCCTACGAGGTCGAGCGTGCCCTTGGCAGGCTCCTTGGCGCGTGTGGCCACTAACATCTCCTCATGGCTGCCGTCGGCATCGGCAACGGTTCTCAGAATGAAGGCCACCGTGGCCGAACATGGGTTGGCATAATAGGTGAAACCGCAGTCGGCGCATTTCTTGCTTTTGAAGTTGTTGACCTCAAACTGTCGGCTCCCACATACGGGGCAATAGGCAAATTTATCTAACGGATGCATCATAAATTGTTTTAATTGTTTGCAAAATTAGAAAATAAATATGAACTACGAATCATGAACTATGAACTTTTTTATAACTTTGCACCCCTATTTACATATTTGATAATGAAAAAGCTTGGTATTATTCTATTTTTTATGACAGCGATCTCTGCAGTAGTCTCTGCGCAAAAAGTACAAGACTTGTGGCCCGACGGGGCACCGAACGATAATGGCGATGCCAACGACAAGGCCGAACTGACCGTCTTTCTTCCTAACGAGAAGCGGGCCACGGGACGGGCCATCGTCATTTGTCCGGGCGGCGGCTACACCCATTTGGCCATGCAGCATGAGGGTACCGATTGGGCTGCCTATTTCAACCAGCAGGGCATTGCTGTCTTCGTGTTGAAATACCGCATGCCCCACGGTAATCATGAGGTGCCGGTCAGCGATGCCGAACAGGCCATCAGACTGGTTCGCCAGCATGCGGAGGAATGGCATGTGAAGAAGGATGATGTGGGCATTATGGGCTTTTCGGCAGGCGGTCATCTGGCCTCTACCATTGCCACGCATGCCAAGGACGATGTCAAGCCCGACTTCCTGGTGCTTTTCTATCCCGTGATTACGATGGACGAGGGCTTTACGCACCGTGGCTCGATGGTGAACTTCTTAGGTGAGAAACCGCGGAAGAAGGATATACAGGAGTTTTCCAACGAGCGTCAAGTGTCTCGGGTGACTCCCCGCACGTTTATTGCCCTGAGCGATGACGACCACGCCGTACCGCCCATCAATGGGGTCGATTTCTACAAGGAGTGCTATCGTCACGACGTACCGGCTTCCCTTCATGTTTATCCTTCTGGTGGACACGGATGGGGCTATCGCGCCTCCTTTGACTTCCATTTTGAGATGCTTCACGAACTGAAGGCCTGGTTGCAGAGTTTCTAATACCTTCTTATTATAGGTAGGGTACGCATTTTTTGATGGTGATGGGGATGGTCTCCGTCACCATTGTTTTTGGGGTGACCTTCAGTCTGACCATGCAGGCTTTTGAATTTAAGGGCTTGGATTGGTCGAAGATGAAGTTGCCAATGCTGTAGTAAATCTTTTTCCCTTTGTATTCTTCGATGGTCTGTAGTGTGTGCGTGTGGTGGCAGACCAGTGCGTCTGCTCCGGCATCAATCAGTTGTCTCGCCTCCAATCGCTGCCGTGGCACGGGGCGCAGCGTATGTTCGCCGCCCCAGTGGAGCGATACGATGACAATCGCGGTGGAATCGGCTTTTTTTAGTTTTTTGATGCGTGAAATCAGCGATTCCATCGATTCTTGGCTTACCGTGGGCTTGTCGGTGAGATAGGCTTGGTTTTCCAAGGCCAGACGAAGCGAAGTGAGTAGCCATACCTTACGGGGGCTCTTTGCCAACAGCACCGGTTGGGCGGCTTCGTCCATGTTGCATCCTGCTCCCACGGCGGTCATGCCGGCCATCTCTATTTGACGTTTCGTGTCCATGAGTCCTTCGCGTCCTTGGTCGATGGAATGGTTGTTACAGAGGTTCAGATGGGTGAATCCGTGTCGGTGCAGCACCTTCAGCCATTCGGGTTCTCCGCGGAAGATGAACCGTTTCTGTACGGGTGCCTGGATTTTGGTGGCGGGACATTCCAGATTGCCCACGACCACGTCTGTAGTACGGAAAAGGGAGTCGATGCCCCGTGAAAAGAGGGCATCGGCTCCCTTGTATTCTATCACGCGGCGCACTCCTCTGTCCAAGAGGATGTCACCGGTAAAGAGAAGGGTGGTCTGTTGTGTGTGGCCGTGGAGTGGCCACATACACGACACGAGGCTAACAACCAGAAGAATAGAATACCTCTTCATTGTCGACAGGGGCTTCTTCTAAAGGAACGGTGATCTCCTCCATCCATGAGGGTACGCCCAAGCGCGGATCCGTTTCGAGCTTCTTCTGCCATTCCTCGTCGTTCATGCGCTGTCCGTCGTAGGGACGGGTAAGCTCCCGGTAGGAGAACACGCCGCCACGCATCAGGTAGAGATAGCCCTGCACCTCGACAATAACGTAGATTTCATCGGCCTGTCCCACGCCTTCATAGAGGATGCACTTCTCCGGGTTGTTGTCGGCGTTGGCGGTATAGACATCGGCGATGAGTACCACGTTGCGCTCAGGCCCCTGCACGTCGTCCCATTCCCATAGGATCTGTTGCGGATTGCGGATCAGCTCTAACGACATGTTCTCAAAGGCGGCACCGATGGCTTTCAGTTGGTCGTATTCCTCGTCGGTGGGGTAGTTGCCAGCCAGTTCCACGTTGCTCATGCGGAGCAGGAACTGTGCCATTTCCTTGATGCGTGTGCAGATGGTCATGGAGCGTTCGGTGGCGAGACCGTAGGTGCCGAACAGTGTCTCTGTAGACTCTATCAGGCTGATGGCCCGCTCCCAGAACTTCACGTTCGGCTCCACGTATGCCTTGACCACGGGGTCGGGAGGGCCGGCACCGCCGCATTCGGCACCCATGGGCTGCTTGGCATAGAGAATGGCATCGTGTTTCAGTTCGGCCCATGAGGCTAAGGCTGCATTCAGGCTCTTTTTGCCCCATTGCGGAGTGAGCATGAAATAAGGGATATGGTTATCCCCGCCTTTGGAGGAGTTCGGCGCAGCCACCTCTTTCAGTGCCGAAAGCCAGACGTTGGCCACGTTCTCGTTCCAGTTGACGGAGTCCATGCGCTGTTTCATCCGTTCCATATTCTCCTTGTAGCCGTCCCATCGCTTTGTTTCGTTCCGTTCCTCAATGAGGATTTTCTCAGCCATGCTCACGCCCATGGCGGCAAACACGTCGAGCCCTGTGGGTACGGGACGTTTCGAGGGTGTCGTCTTATAGTCAACCATCTCCTGCAGCACCTCGGCATCGGGCTGGTAGCGTTGCGGCATCAGGCGCACTTTGTTGCGGCTGGTGTGTTGGAACTTAGGACGCAGACGTGTCTGTTTTTCGGCGATTTCATCGACTTTTTTCGTCAGCGATGCGAGTGTCTTGTCGTCTAATTCCTTCACAGTCTTGCCTGTTGCCTTCAGGAGGTCGTAAAGTTGCATGATGGTCACGTCGTCGGGCTGTCCCATGAGCCAGTCCATAGGTTCTGTCAGCGTTTTGTAGAGTTTGCTGAGCTTGGGTGAACTGCCGATCATGTTGGCCAGCCAGAAAGCATGCCGCATATCCTCTTTCTTGTCGGTCTGGAAAGGGGCTGTCTGTAGCCACATCATTGTGCGGAAGTAGCGTTTCAGTGTGTCGCTTCGGGTATAGTGTCCTCGCGGACGGAAAAGACTGTATGCGAAATTGGCATCGTTGTAGCCGAGGAACGGCGAGAGGGCATCCTTGCCACTCATGATTTTCTCGCATTCTTCCTTTGCGGTGTCGTTGTATGGATCCGTGCTGCCGGCCACTAAGTGCAGGGGTATTCTCACAAAGGTCTCCATCCAGTTGTCGTCGCCGCCGTAGCGATTGGTGGATGCCAGTTCGTTGCAGAATTCCCCTAAAACTTTATAAAGCTTGTTTTCCTCCACTTCGCGCAGCATGGCGTCGAAATAGAGGTGGAACAGTTGCAGATAGAGGTCTGTGGTGACAAACGAGGGGAACTGGTGGTAGTCGTTCTGCTCGTAGACATGGAACAGCTGCTGGTGCTTGGCGGGCACGATGGCAAAGCCGTGGCGGCCCAGTTGGTGCTGTAGTTCGGTGTCGAATGTCTTGAGCAGCCCCGGATTGACAATGTTGCCCACGTTCACTATCCGGTCGCCGGTGGCGTTGAAGTTGTTCTTCAGGAGTTCTTCTTCGCGTGTCTTCACGCGGTTGATGAAGTCCTGTTCCTCGGGTGTGATGGCAATGGCCTCGCTTCGGATCGAGTTGTAATAGTGGTCGCGGTAGCTGCCTTCAAAGTCGTTCTCGGCAAAGTGGAAGTTCTCCTCGTTATCGTCAAATTCCCACATCAGCGAGTCGTACCAGGTAGTGGCGCCGAACACGCTGCGTAGGTAGGAGTCCCGGAAAGGATAGCCGCGGCGGGCGGCGGGGGCGTTGCGTAGGATACGCAGGTCGCTCACCGAGAGCTGTGAGATGTCCATCGACAGGTCGAGACTGTCTTTCAGCAGCTCCACATCGAGCTGGCTGGGGCCTACTGTGTCTGCGCTTTCGTTAGTGGCGTTTTGCTGGCAGGCTGTACAGAGCAGCATGGCGGCGAGCGCATAGAGAAGTGTTTTTTTCATAGGTTGAAATATTTGATTGCTGTTTTCTTGTCTGTCCGGTGGATGAGGTAGCGTTCGAAGGAGAGCCCGAAATCCTTCCATCGCCATTCGGCTACCGAGTAGCGGCCGTCAGACCAGGCTTCCAGGCTGCGTACTATGCCACCTTCTCTATAGCGGAAGTCCTGTAGCAGGCCAGCCAGTTTTGAGCCGAACCAAAGGGGCCGAGCCTTCTGGTTGACCTCCTTGAAGATGAAGATGCGGTGTCCTTCTTCCCGATGGAATCGAGTTTTTTTGATAACACCCACCAGTGCATCGGGCTTTCCGTCACCGTCCACGTCGCCCGTCTCAAAGCGGTAGACGGGGTAGGGCAGTTTCCAGTCGTTCAGGTAATAGAGAGAGTCGTTCACCTTTCGTAGTGTGAATGGATTGGCCACACATTGGGTGGTAGCCATCCAAATCGAAAGAATCAAGAAAACACCCCTCATCATTCCTCTTCACTATCCTCTCTCCACTCTCCTCTCTCCTCTCTCCTCTCTCCACTTCTCACAGCATCCCCTTGATTTCCTTTTCGAGGTCTTCGATCTGACTGCTACGTTTCTGCAACTGGTTGTTTCGGTCGATGAGGAAGAACTCGGGGATCTCCTGTACGTTGTAGCTCACGGCACTCTGGCCTGAGCCGTCGCGCACGCTGATCCATGGCAGGTGCTGCGTCATCTGCAGCCAGAAATGCTCGTCCTGGTCGAGTGCCACCTGATAGATTTCCAGACCCTGCTCATGATACTTGTTGTAGAGGTCGCGCAGCATCAGGATGCGCTGTGGCGAGTTTTGCAGCGTGAACGTATGGAAGTCGAGGAGCACCACTTTGCCTCTCAGTGAAGTCAGTGTGCGCAGTTGCTGGTGGTTGTCGGGCAGGGTCAGCTCGATGACACCAAGTTCCACCACTTTCGTTTCCTCCAATTGGTTCTGTTGCTTGCTGCTGATGATGCGCTGGTTTTTCATCCCCTCGATGGCAATGTTGTGCAGGTTCTGTGTGCGCTCGGTCTCGGGGTAGAACGAGTCCCAGCAAGTGGCCACGGCGGCAAAGACACGCATGTCGCTCTTGCTGTTCTGAGGGTCGAAGATGAGCCACTGCCCCAAGGTCTGGAACAGGGCGAAGTAGGACGATGCCTTTTCGGGGGCTTTGTAGATGTAGTTCTCGGTGACATCGGTCTTATAGTGCTCCACGAGCGCGTTCAGCGAGTCCTGTGCTTGCTGGATGCTCATGCCGCGGTTGTTCTGCAAGGCGATGACCCGTCGGTGCAGCTCTTGCTGTTTCAGGGTCAGTTCACGGATGCGCTGACAGTTTTCCGAACCCTCCACTTCGTAGCGTGCCGACATGTTCGGGTATTGCGCCTTCACGCTGATCGTTTCCGTCGAGTCGATGGAGATGTTGATGATCTGGTCTTTGATGCGGAGGATGAAGAATTCCGGTGATTTGGGCCGCTCACCTTGGAAAATGAATTTCCCGTCGTCGCCGATTTTCGTGCTGTCCAAGGTTTTGAGTCCCGTCAGCGTGGCCTGTTCAAAATACATCACGGAGTCTTGTGCGCCCTCCACGGTTCCCTGCACCGTGAAACTCTCTCTCTGCTGGCACGCTGTCAGTATCAGTGCTGCGGCAGCTATATATGATAATTTTCTTCTCATGGTCGATTTGTAATTTCATGCAAAGGTACGCAAAAATCATAAAAAACACAAATTATTAATGTTTTATTCTTTAATTTATATATAAATGAGTACCTTTGCGCGACTTTATTTATTTAGATGTTTTAAAACAAGATGAACGTAATTACAAAAACCCTTCAACTGGCTGATGGAAGGACCATCACCATTGAAACCGGGAAAGTGGCAAAGCAGACCGACGGCAGCGTTATGCTGAAGATGAACAACACCGTGCTCCTCGCCACTGTTTGTGCCGCAAAAGATGCAGTTCCCGGAACCGATTTCATGCCTCTGC
>CAMYVQ010000078.1 GCA_947302435.1 uncultured Prevotella sp.
CGTTCTCCATGAACAGGCGGTGCTGCACCATGTCGGTGTAGGGCCAGATGGTCTGGTTGGGGAACTTGGGCAGCAGTTTCGTATAGTCGCCGTCGTTGACCAGATGATTGGCATCGGCATAGGCCTTGATGCTGGCATCGACCCACATACGGTCCTCACCTGTCTTCCACGACGGACGATGACAGCGGGCGCAGCCAATCTCCGTGAACAGCTGCTTGCCGCGCTTCACCTGGGCATCGTCCAGATTGCGGGCTGCAGGCACAGCCAGGCCACGATGCCACACCATGAACTGATAGTACTGCTTGTCGCTCATTTCCTCCTCACCGTTATAAGGCTTGCCATTGAGCAGGTATTTCTCGAAGGTATCCTTCTTGGCTACCGAAGAGACAGAGAGCAGTTCGTTGACACGTTCCCGGATGCCCTCTTCGGTACCGTCGGCATAGTAAGGGAAGAGCAGACTCAACTCCGAAGAGCCGTGCTTCTTGATGTAGTCAATGACCTCATTGTCCTCGCTCATGGCCTTGGCCCAAGCTGGTGTGGTGTAGAGCCAATGGCGGTCGCTGCGGGTCACGTTGGTGATGTTCCAGATGGCGTTGGCACCGGCACCATCCTGCAGCGTGCCGCGGGTCATGGCATAGGTGAAGCGCTTCAGCGGACCGCGCGTCTCATGGAAAGTTCCCGTATTGTTATAGCCGGCACTATAGTAGGCCGAAGCCTTAAACGTGCCCGCCTCCTTGTCCCACATGGCGGGGTTCAGCTCAACGAAGCGCGACTCGCTCTTCCATTGCTTCTCTATCTCCTCGTCATCGATGGTATCGAGCAAACCCGTGCCATAGATACCGATGGTCGACTCGAGTCGCACCTCATAATCGGTGGGCTTCGGATTGGTATTGAAAGCCGACTCAGGGATAGTCACCTCAGGATAGATGAGCGCATAGGTCTCACCATCGGCAAAAGTCATTGGAAGACCGCTGGGCATCTGCTTCACATCCTTCCACTCGATCTTAATCTTTTCCTCTTCGATGGGTGCCTTGAAGGGACTCATGGCCTTGGTCTGCGGCATGCCCGTCACCTCAGAGATATAACTGGAAGGAGCCATCGTGTAGCGGACACCGTCCTCGGTTATTCCCTCGTTGGGATGATAGATGACGAGCAGATAGCCGTTGCCGATGGTATTGGCCTTGTACTCCGTCTGCCGTTTACCGTGACCGTAGGCAGGATGGCAGGCAATACAGCTGTTGCGTACCCATGCGGGTCCCAACCCCTTGCGGGGTGCCTGGTCGACGGTATAGAGTTTCTCGAAGAAGCCTTCACCCACATTGAAGTCTTCTTCCATGCCAGCAATTGCCTCGACGGCAGGAACGGGGTCGCTGTAGCTGGCATTGAGCGTGGTGCCCAGTTGTCCGCCGGGATACCACTCATCGGCCGTAAACACGTCGTTAGCTTGGCCGAACTGACCTTCGGCTGGCATCAGCTCGCCGAGGTTGGCCGTCTGGTTGTCGTCGCTATCGGAGCAAGAAACCAGCAGGGGTGCTGCCAACAATGCGGCAGCACCCAGTTTAAGAATGTTTTTTGGATTCATCATATTGTTCGGATTATGTTACTCTTCTCCAGAAGTCGACTCCCAGTTGTCGGGATTGTCGAAGTCCTTGCCCCAGACCACGCTACAATATTTCACGAAGGGCGAAGGCATGGCGCCGATCTTATCGATGGCTGTATTGAAAGCTGTCTCAACGGCATTGTTCGTGTTCGAGCCATTGGTGATACCAGCAAAGAATCCATGGAAACTCACGCTGGCGGCTTGGCCGTCGATACTGCCTAACCACACGTTACGACAGGAACGGATATTGTCCTGAAAATCGGTAATAGAGTTGTAGCTGTAGGGTGACTCCACGTATGCAATATCGCCTGCTGCAAACGGGTTGGCAATCTTCGCCGTGCCCACCTCGTTGGCAATGGCCACACAAGAGCCCTCGGTGTTGCTCAGCACCTGCGCCACGGCAGCCTGTAACGTGGGGAAGGTGGATTTGCCTTCGGCAATGCCTGCATTGATGAGGTTCTCGCCATAAGAGAGACCATTATCCGTCTGATAGTCAAGACCGGCAGCCTTCACCACAGCCAGACGGTCGGCATTCTTTCCACCGTCCCAAGCCACTTGCAACTGGAAACAGCGTTCTTTCAACAGGCGGCACACCTGCTGGGCGTACTTCAGCTCGTCGGCACCACTCACGCTGGTGAAGTTGACATAGGTATCGTTCTGCTGCAGTTCATTCACCTTGCGATTCTGACCGTTGCGGAAGAGGATGAACTCAAGTGCATGGAAGCCCAGAATGCTCGACTCATCTTCAATCTCAGCCTTCATGCCCCCTTTGAAATAGTTGAGCAGTTCAGTACGGTCGAGAGGCCAGGAGTCGATCGTGGGGTCGACACCGAAGTCGCTGGCTGCACCCATCAGGAAAGCCTCGGAACGCTCCCAATGCTGACGGGCTTTCTTGAAATCGGCACAGGCTTTGTCAATCTCTGCCTGTGTGATTGTTGTGGTACTCAGGCCGCTTAGTGTTTTCTCCAAATCTTCCACATCATTGGCCAAGTCAGTATAGGTGGGCACAATCACATTACCTACCAGAGAGGTGAGCACCTGGCGCAGATACTGTTCCTGCTCGGAAGTAAGACGGGCGGTGCCGATAACACCGTTAGCCGCCGTGAACTGCTTCGTTACTTCGGCACAGGCATCAATCGCCGCCTGACCATAGCTGCGGTCTTTATACTGTTCCTCACTGACAGGCTGATTAGTGTCCTCATCATTACTGTCGTCGTCACTACTGCATGATGAAAGCCCTGACAAGCAAACGGCTGCCAAGACCGACATCATTGAAAACTTAAAAATGTTCTTCATAAACCATATTATTTTTTGTTAGACATCATTCTTCATTTAGAAAAAGAATCCCTCATAGGCCACACCGATGTTCACCGAAGGCTCATCGTTGTAGATACTCTTGAGGAAACGGTGGCTATACTCAGCCTTGATAACAACCTCTCGCACTGGGCGATAATTAAGGCCAACAGCCATACGCTTGACGGCCGTATAATCGTAGGTAATATCCTTAGTATTACTGGCATAGGGATTATAGGCTTCGTAACGGCCAAAGACATACAGCTTTTGGCAGTTGGCTTTTAGCTTTTGGCTAATCGCTAATGGCCAATTGCTAATAGCAGAAAAAATGTCATAGCCAGCCTCGATGCCTACAGCATAGGCATTCTTCGACACATAGGCCGAATGATGGAAGGGTGACTTGGAATTCAGGCGATTATAGACATACTTCAATTGCTCGGCATCGCCCAGATAGCCATAGTCGGCCTGTCCGCGGACAATCCAGTTACACCCTTTATAAGTGAAATCGAAAGCACCAATCAGCACCTCACCCTTGTACTCAGCATCGACACCATTGGCATTGCGGGGATAACTGTTGCCGATGGAATGACCATAGTAGCCGCTCAGACCAATGCGAAGGCCCTGTACGGAATAGTTGTCGAGACGGACACAGACACCGTATTTATTCGCCACGTCGTATTCCAGCGGACTCTTGTGTCCCTTGCTGATCCATCCCACATTGGTGAAGTTGTCGGCATTCAGACCAGCCAAAAGCTGAGCTTCATAGCGAAATTTCCCCTTCCGGCCAAAGAACGAGATGCCCGTCTGATGCCATGTACAGGGCATGATGGTGCTCTCACCTTCGGGACGGTTGACAGTAAAGAAATTGAGGGGTTCGTGATAGGCATTGGTCAACCCCACGGGCACCACAATATGGCCGGCACGAAGATTGGCCTTCGGCGAGAACGACTTCTGAATCCAGAACTGTTCCAGTTCTACTTCACCGCCTTTCTCCACTTCCTGCTCCCATTCGCCGCCTTCCTCATTCTCTTTCTCGTAGGCCAGACCGTTACCGCCATGTTCAAACTCGATCTCTGTGCCGAAGGACCATCCCTTGCCGAAGTCATACCCTAAGTAGACAACGGCATGCGGAATGTCGAAACGTCCGTGACTAGGATCGTCCTTGTGTTTCTCGGGTTCGCTATAGCGGCTCACATGGTCGCTGAAAAAGTTACGGCTGTAGTTCACCTCGCCATAGCCGCCTATAGAAAGTCTGTTGCCACTGGCATGCAGCATCACGCTGTCGGCAGCACTTTCCTGTGCCTGCATGGCTGGTGTCACCACAAGCATGAACAGGAAAAGAATACTGAAAAAAACTTTTGAATGATTCATCATGCTAATCCTTCTGTTAAAAAATCGGCTGCAAAAGTAGAACATTTCACAGTAACCCGCAATACCTAAAAACGATGAATCCACCCGACAATACCTACTATTAAGTATTGTCCATATCAGGGAAAAAGTGTACTTTTGCACACAAATAACAGATAATAGGTATGAAGAATCAGAAGATGTATGAGGCCGACGACAAGATGATCTCGCTCATACGCGACAATTATGATTTGCTACAGTCACTGGGCAGCTTCGGCATCAGCTTGGGCTTCGGCGACAAAACCGTCAGGGATACCTGCGAAGACAATGGAGTGGACACCTATACGTTTCTGGCCGTCGTCAACTTTACCATCAACGGCTATGGCGACTTCGACAATGACAAACAGTTGGATGTGCGCACCCTGCTCCACTACCTCGATGCCAGCCACAAGTACTATCTCGACTTCCAGTTGCCTTTCATTCGCCGTGAACTGGAAGAATCGCTCAATGAGCAGAACTCACTTGACCGTCTCATCCTGCGTCTCTACGACGAATATGCGCAAGAGATTCGCCGCCACATGAAATATGAACAGAAAACACTCTTCCCATACGTCGAATCACTTCTTGAAGGAAAGACCACAAGTAATTACACAGTAGACACTTACTCAAAACATCATAGCTCAGCTGACCAAAAACTGCGTGAGCTGAAACTGCTCATTATCAAATACCGAACATCCGACGGTCTGCGCAACAACCAACTCACGGCTACGCTTCACGACATATATGCGAACGAGGCTTGGCTGCAACAGCACGCTATGGTCGAGGACCACGTCTTCGTGCCTGCTATCCGCCGTCTTGAGCAGCAAGTGAGCCAGAACGACGTTGCCCGCAACATCAGCGACATGATGATCGGTGCCAGTCAGCATGCCGACACACTCAGCGACCGCGAGAAAGAGGTCATCGTCAGTCTGGTGCAAGGCATGTCGAACAAAGAGATTGCCGATCACCTGTTCATCTCCACCAACACCGTCATCACCCATCGGCGCAATATTGCCCGCAAGCTGCAGATCCACTCACCGGCAGGGCTCACTATCTATGCCATCATCAACGGACTGATCGACATCAGCAGTGTGAGGATGTAGACGGAAACACCATCAAAGAAAAACAGAAGGAAAATCAGTCCTCGCTCAAGTCCTTCACCATTCGGCGATACTGCATGTAGAGGCGTTGGCGCGAGATGTAGCCCTGCAAATGGTTTTCGCGATCAACCACGGGCAACCAGTCGGCATGGGTGCGGTCGAAGGTGCGCATCACGTCGGTCATCTTGGCCTCACTGCCCAGCATGGCCTGTGGAGCCTGCATCAGCTGTTGGGCCTTGAAATGGTGATAAAGTTCGATTCGGAAAACCACATGGCGGATTTTCGTGATGTCAATCTCACCCAACAACGTGCCGGCAGCATCGAGCACAGGAAGCACACTGCTACGCGACTGGCTGATCTCATGCACAATCTTGCCTAATTCCACATCGGGGGCTACCGAATCGTAATCGCGTTCGATGACCGAATCGAGCTGCATCAATGTCAGCACGGCATGGTCGGTGTGGTGGGTAATTAGTTTCCCCTCCTTGGCTAATCGTGAACTGTAGATGCTGTGAGGCTCGAAGATGCTGATGGTCAGGTAGCTCGACACCGAGACAATCATAAGCGGAAGGAACAGACTATAACCGCCCGTCAGCTCGGCAATGAGGAAGATGCCCGTAAGCGGGGCATGCATCACGCCCGACATCACACCTGCCATACCCATCAGGGCGAAGTTTTTCTCAGGCACATACACCCCAATCTCATGGATGTTCCACATTCGGGAAAAGAAGAAGCCCGCAAAGCAGCCAATGAACAGCGAAGGGGCAAACGTACCGCCACAGCCACCGCCGCCGTTGGTGGCCGAGGTGGCAAAGACCTTGAACAGCAACACAAAGGCAATATAGGAAATAAGCACGTTGGGATGTCCCGAAAAGGGCGAGTTGTTCAGAATCTGATACCAGTCGGCCTCGGTCTTGCCATTGAGCAACAGGTTAATGGAGGTATAGCCTTCGCCATAGAGTGAAGGGAAAAGGAAAATGAGCGAACTCAGAATCACTCCACCGATCATCAACTTAATATAGGGCCGTTCGGAGAAACGGGCGAAGATGCCTTCAGCAAAGCGCATGGTGCGGATAAAATACAGACTCACTAGTCCGCAGAACATGCCCAACAGCACGCAGGCCGGCACGCGCTGCACCGTCCAGTCGTTGTCAAGATGGAAGGTGAACAACGCCGCATCGCCACTGAATATATAGGTGAAGCAAGTCGCCGTAACACACGACACAAGGATAGGCAACAGTGAAGTCATGGTCATATCGATCATGAGCACTTCCAGCGTAAAGACCAGTCCGGCAATCGGTGCCTTGAAGATGCCGGCAATGGCACCAGCCGCACCGCAGCCCACCAGCAGCACCAGCGTTTTACCATCCATGCGGAACAGTTGTCCAAGGTTCGAACCGATGGCCGACCCCGTGAGCACAATCGGAGCCTCGGCTCCCACCGATCCGCCGAAACCGATGGTGATGGCCGAAGCGATGACACTCGACCAGGTGTTGTGTGCCTTCAGACGCGACTTGTTCGAAGAGATGGCATAGAGTATTCTCGTGATACCGTGCGAGATATTATCCTTTACGACATAACGCACAAAGAGTGACGTGAGGTAAATACCAACCACGGGGTAGACCAAATAAAGCCAGTTGGAAGAGTCTGCATTGAAATGGCTGGTGAGCAGATAGACGATTTCGTTGATAATCCAGTGGAGCACAAAGGCGGCTATAGCGGCAAAGAGTCCCACAAAAAACGCCAATATCAGCACAAACATCTTTTCGCTGATATGTTCTTTGCGCCATAGGTTCAGTCTCACGAACCACGAGCTGTGCTCTGTTTCTATTGTTTTATCCATGAATGAGCGCAAAGATACACAATAATCTTGAACTCAGACTCATTTTTCTCATTTTTCGTGCAGAATGAGTTTGATTTTAACAAAAATAAGACTAAAGCTGCATATCTATTTCATACTTTCAATAAAAAGAGAAATAGTTGCATTCCATCTTTGTTGGTTTAGGTTTAAGTTTAGATGTTCTTATATATAATAAGGTGTAGTAAACCTGAAGCAGATGATTGTAGGTTTAGTCTTTAAGTTTAGAGGTTCATGTATATATACATGGGTAAACGTAAACCTAAACTTTGCAGAATGAAACGACTTAATGTTTCCTCAAAAACACATTTTTCTTTTTACTGAAGATGAACCGATTTATTCTCTCCCCTTCT
>CAMYVQ010000079.1 GCA_947302435.1 uncultured Prevotella sp.
TTTCGGCAAAGATACAAAAAAAATGAGGGCACAACAAAAAAACATCGACTTTTTTCCGATGCGGCTATGAAATAATCATCCAATAGAGCCTCGTCCGTTCGTCTGTCCCGTCTGTCTTCAAAAAAAGTTCTTCTCTTCCGTCTATTTGCCACTAAGTACCACTACTTACAGCGTTCGCCAACTCGGGAAAACAAAAACAATATCAAAAATTTTGATTATTCGTTAATTATTTATATCTTTGCATTTTTAAACCAACATCGCATTCCATTACTACTCCATGATACGAAAAAAACTTCGCGACATCAAAAACATCAAGATAAAACTCCATTCGTCTATTCTTGACTATATGGGGATTTGCCTGATTGTGTTCCTGTTGGGATACATCCTTGTTTTTGCTTCGCTGAATCTGAGCATCTTCAACCCGCTGAAACAGGCACTCGAAGACTTCAAGATGACCGACCTTTACTTCGAACTGATGCGCAGCGACAAGGAAAAGGAACTGAACAAGGACATCGTCTTGGTGGATGTGACCAAACTCACGAGCAGAGATTCCATAGCCCAGGTGATCACCGATATTCACAGCTGTTCGCCAAAGGTGCTGATGATAGACCTCATCTTCGAACGGAAAAGCTTTGACAACACAGAGGACATCGGACTGATGAACGCGATTGAAATGGGAAAGGACAAGGAGATCCTCTCAGCCAAGCTCACGGGATACAAACCGGAGAAAGAGGCGTTTACGAACTTGACGAAGTCCTTCTTCTACGAAATTGCCGACTTCAAATGGGGATATAGCAATGTAAGCCAGACCCGCCCAGGCGGAAGCATCCGTAAATATAGTCTTTCTCAACGGCTGAACGACTCAATATCCTACTCGATGGCCTATCTGGCTGCGTGTGCCTATATGGGCATAAAGCCCGAAAGCAAGGATGCCTCGGAGCGACTGATTGTCTATGACGACACCGACTTCCTTGCGATTGAGAGCGATAAGGTTCTGGAGAATGCCAGTCTGCTGAAGGACAAGATCGTCATCTTGGGAACCCTCGAGGAGGAGGCCGACATGCACATCACGCCTGTGGGCAAACTGTCGGGCATGAAGATTCTGGCCTATTCGACAATGACGTTCATGAATCACAAGAAGATTCAACACATGGGAAAGTTTGCCAGTCTGCTGATGGCATTCGTGGTTTGCATGTTTTGTGCGTGGGCAGGTCGGCATATCCGCCGGAAATACACCAACGTGACATCTTATATCCTGAAACTCTTCTATTTTGTCGTGACGGCGTTTCTCGTGTGGATTGCATTCATCTTGTTCGTACACTTCGACTACGACGCCAATCTGCTTTATTCGCTACTGGGTCTTGCGTTGGTAGAAGAGGGCCGGTTGCAATATTCATCGATTGTGAAGACATTGGGAAAGCATACCAAATGGAATTTCATCAAAAAGTCTATTTATTATGACAAATAGAATCATCATCACCACCATCATAGCCTTTCTGTCGCTTTGTGCATTCGCCCAGGGCGACATGGGAAAGGAGTATTTGCAGAAGGCCAATGCTCATTACAGTGAAGGTCATTACGATGTAGCGGTGGGCTATTATCTCAAAGCGGCAGAGTTTGACGAGGTGGAAGCCATGTTCAACCTGGGATATGCCTTTTATAACGGCGAAGGCATCGTGCAGAGCTTTCCCTCGGCGGCCATGTGGTTTAAGCGCGCTGCCAACCTGCAGTATCCAAAGGCGGAATACAACCTCGCCTTCTGCTACATGAACGGAAAAGGTGTGCCTTGCGACTACGAAAAAGCATTGAACTTGCTGACAACCTCGGCAAACCATGGGTTCAGTCAGGCTCAGCTGACGCTGGCCGAATGCTACGAACGTGGCATCCTGGTGGAACAGAACATGGAAGAAAGCCTGCGGTGGAAACGAATGGCAGAAGCCTCCCTGCAAGCACAAGCAGAGGAGAACGCAGCTGCTGCAGAGGCCGATGCAACGGGGAATCCACCCACCTTCGATGTGACGCTCGACGGTGACCTCCATGAGCGCCAAGACATTGCTGAGCAGACAAAGCCCACGGAGGTGACCCCGACAAAGGCAACCCAAGAGCGCGAGCCACTCATTGTGTATGCTCCGGGCATGGAACCGAAGCGGAAACCACCTGTGTTGAAAATCCTATATCCCAAGGACCAGTCGTTCTTCCATACCGACCAAGTGAAAATCAAGTATCAGTTGCTGGCCGACGGGCTGGAAGACTCCACAAGGGTGATTGCGATGGTCGATGCCGTCAGGAATGCCGATGGGTCGCGGACGGTGCGCCAGGCCAACACCGTGGAGGTTGACGTGCCCAACCGCGATTGCACGGTGACGCTCTATGCACAAAACAGCGTTGGAAACAGCGAACCCGTTTCCATCCGCCTCATCAGAGAGAACGTGGCACAGGGCGACCTTCCACGGTTGTTCTGCGTTGCTATTGGTGTGGGCGACTATCACGACGACAAGCTTCCACCGCTGAAACTCAGCACGAAAGATGCCCACGACTTCGCTGAAGCGGTGGCAAAAAAACGTGGTCTGCCCTTCTCTGACGTGCAGGTGAAACTGCTCACCGACAAGGAGGCCACCCGCTCCGACATCTTCGAGGCAATGGAATGGCTGCAGCAGGAAACCACGCCGAACGACATCTGCCTGTTCTTCTATGCCGGTCACGGCTATCGTGATGAAAAGGACCGGTTCTACTTCATGCCCTACGGCAGCACCACCGACAAGCTCTATAACTGCTTCAGCGCCGCAGACTTCAAGAACATGGCCGACGACATCAACTGCAAACTGATTGTCTTCACCGATGCCTGCTACTCGGCAGCGTTGTTCGAGGGCAACCGCTCGGCAGCCACCACCCACTTCATAGAACAGCTGCGGCGCACGAAGAATGGCATGCTGCTCTATGCCTCGAGTGCCAGCGACACGAAATCGAAGGAAGACCCGTCGTGGGGAAACGGCGCTTTCACAAAGGCTCTCGTGGCAGCCTTCAACGGCGGTGCACGCCAGCAGTTCGACGAGGGTCTGTCTACACAGCAACTCGAGTTGTATCTCTACAAGGAGGTGCGCCGACTGACCAACTTCAAGCAAACCCCCATCTTTATCAATCCCAACGGAATGGAACATTTTAATCTCTTTACCTATGATGAATAGAATCTTTTTACTGCTACAACTGCTGATTTTCACATCAGCCCTTCAGGCGCAGACCTATACCGTTTATTCGACCATTGGCACCACCAGAATTGTGGAAGGCAAAAAGTCGGTGCCGCTGACACCACGCAAACAAATCAACACGAAGATGCGTTTGTATATCGGTGCGGAGAGTGCCGTAACCGTCTTGGACGAGAAGAATAACAAGATGTACTCCTTCTCGACCGAAGGAACGTTTCTCGTAGGACAGCTCGTCAGCAAGGCAAGCAACAAGGGGAGAAGTATCTCAAAGCAATACATGAGCTATCTGGTGAAGCAACTGTTCTCAGAAGGAAGTCAGAAAATGACGCATCCAGACACGTATATGCAAGTGACGGCGACGTCCTATCGGTCGGCATCCAGCGACTCGATGCTGATTCGGCGAATCGTTGAGAGCCTGCCTCCGGCAGAAGGACTCACCACGGAGCAACTGCTCTGCAATCCTGCCAACACCTTGCAGACCGACATGGACGTGAGGTTCGAACTTGTCTCATGCGACACGGGATTCGAAATCAAGGACAAGGTGGAAGGAAACACCGGCAGCTATGTCCGGGTTCATAACAACACCGAAGAGGCACTCTATGTGAACGTGCTGAACATCGACCGGCAGGGCAACAAATACCTGATACTACCGGTCGACGAGGCAGCCACCTGCGCTCATCTGCTGGTGCCACCGATGAGTACCGTTTCCTTCAAGTCGGAACCGTTCATCTTCTCTGAAGAGCCGTCGGAAGAGGCCTTCATACTCATCGCAACACAAGACCCCGTGGATTTCAGTATTCTCATGAATCCTATCAAGGGAGGAAAGGGAAAGTCGATGAAGTCGGGATTGTCAAGAAAACACTATCGTGTACTATAACATGAGAAAAAGCATTATCGCAATCATCGCCTCGCTGTTTCTTTTCACAAGCGCCAGCGCCCAGACCGACAAGGCCGTTGCCGACCAGTTGGTCTACGACATGCTGACGACCATGAATGTGACGGAGAACTGGCATCCTGGAATGGTTATCAGGCAAAGCCAGCTGAAAGAGACTGCTGAGAAAGGCGTTTATATGGTTCGCGGAGAGTCGTTTCAGGTGAACTCGATGCGTTCTGACTTCTATGTCAAGAAGGAAAAGGGAGAGTGGGTGCCTATCAACGACAGCCGCTATCCTGTGGAAACAATGGTGAACCTACTACAGAACAGAATCACCGACAACCAACACCAGCTGAAACTCCGGCACCACCAATACGGCGGAAAGATTCCAACGATTGTCTTGCCCATGCAGAACCTCTTCGACTTGTTTGCACGCCATATGGACCTGTATTGCAGCGTGACGTACATCGATGAAAACGAGATTCGGGCAACGCTGGTGTTTCATCAGCGCAGGCTGAACTATATCCACATGCTGACGCTAACGGCAAATACCAACGAACTGACGGATGCCACCAGCACCTTCTCTGCCGAGTTCTATACAAATATTCCTCAAGGCAACGTGAACGACATTTTCAAAGAAAAGAATAATAAAAAACAATAGACTATGAAAACCGTAACAAGAAACCGAATTGGGATGGTCTTGCTCTTACTCCTGGCCTCAACAAGCATGGCTTTTTCGCAAGGCCTCTTCAAAATCATTGAAGGACTTTCCGACCAGAGTCTAAAGGCCACGATGGAAACCAATGTCAACACAATGATGATGGCGATGAACACCGCCGCCAACCAGAATGCAAAGACGGTGAAGTTGAACAAGGACAACTTCACCAGTGAGGCTATTAAAGACATTGAGCTGATGTGGAAGAGCAGCGCCATCTTCTGTCCGCCCGTGAACATTATGAGCCGTTGCCTGAAAACATCTTATGGCTATCAGGTAAGAGGCATTCCCGTCGACCTGAAAGAAGCCGACGAGAAAGAAAAACGCCAAGAACTGGCCATCGACTTCCTGCCGAACGGTAAAATCAGCAATGTGTCGATTGCCATTGAGATGCATCGCTATGATCAAATCATGGCTGAGAAGGAATCAGACATCGACTATGCCCGCCGACAAATTATCGTTGACTTTGTGGAGAATTTCCGTACGGCCTATAACCGCAGGGATATGAAACTACTCACGAGTGTGTTCAGCGACAAGGCACTTATCATCACAGGTAAGGTGATCAGCGAGAAGCCAAACTCCGACATGGACCGTCTCACGCTAAATAATAACAAGGTTATCTACATCAAGCAGACAAAGCAGGAGTATCTGCAAAACCTAAGCAATGTGTTCAAGATAACGAAGTTCATCAATGTGAAGTTCGATGATATCGAGGTCGTTCAACATCCAAAATACGATGACATCTATGGCGTAACACTCAAGCAATACTGGCACACCGACCGCTATCGTGACGAGGGATATCTTTTCTTGATGATTGATTTCCGCGATGCCGACAAGCCACTCATCCAGGTACGCACATGGCAGCCCTACAAGAACAAGCAGGGACAGGTCATCACACAAAAGAACGACGTCTATCACCTCGGCTCGTTCCGCATTGTCAGATAATTACTAATTTTACATCTATGATATCATGATCATCAAGAAAACAATCCTTTCCCTATGCCTGCTCCTGATGGGAGGTGTGGCATTTTCACAAAACATTCTGGAAGTGAAAGACATTTCGCAGAGCAACGATGTGTTCTCGAGTGCAAACGATGAAGCAGCCGTGCTAATACGCTGTAATCACACCATTCCACTGAAGTTCTCGTCATCAATGGACAAGAGTGCTGTGCCTTTCCGTACGGAGTTGCAAGGTTCCGACTCGTTGTATTACATTGCCTTCCCCACGGGAAACCGCTACCGCGGACGCGAATTGTCCATTTCCTCTCCTGGCTACTACTCCGTTAGCATCAGCCTGGAACTGCAACCCAAGCAGCTGCTTTCGTACCAGATTACCGACCCTAACGCACTGGTCGATGCCGGCTGCTATCGTGGTCATCGCAACAAGGGTATGGAAGAAATCAAAAACTCGAACTATGAAGAAGCACGCAACCAATTCATCGTTGCCCGTGAGTGCACGGATTGTAACGTAGAGGAGAATGAGAGCAACATCGCACTCGTCGACTCGCTCATCCTATACCGTCAAAAAGGCGACGAAGCCTATAAACTTCTGGACTATGTCAAGGCAAGCAATTACTACTCTATGATTCTGGCTTTGAATGCCTACGATAACTATGCCTCTAACCGCAACACCATCTGCGTCCGTAACTTCACCGACGAGTGCAACACATTGTATACCAAGGCCGAATACTATTTCTCTGAGAAGGAATATGACAAGGCAAAGGAACTCTACGAGAAGGTCGTCGAGAAGGAGTGCACGAATATGTCGATTGCTGTGGAACGCCTAAACTCCATCTCCTCTCTGCTGAGAGCCAAGAAAGACCACGCCCGCGTGTTCACTTACGAGTATCGTAAAGACGTACCCATCGGATTTTCCTATGGCCACTACAACATGCACAAGGCCGGCGGCTTCTTCCAGATGGACTTCAATGGCAATGTGTTCAAGGCTATCCGAAGCGATTGCAAATATGGCGACGAGAAGTTTGCAGAGATGAATATGTCGTTTGGTTGGACTATCAAGATTGCTGCTCCGATTTGGATTCACTTCGGTCCTGGCTTTACTGGAAAGATGTACTACGGCACATATCTCGACAAAAAATACCCCAAAAAGGGATTTGGAAGCGACGACTGGCAGTATCTTGATAAGTCGAAGATGGGAGATGAAGAGGTCCTTGCAACCGCACCTGGACTCGATGAGGCTCCCGAGCCGTACCAAAAAGGTTGGGAGAAAGCCAACCTCGCCTTTGCCGTTTCGCCCGTTGTCGGCATCACAGCGAAGTACAGCTACTTTGCTGTTCGCCTAACCTATCAATATCGCTGGTCGGTCCAGAAGGATCTGCAAGACTTCATGGGTCCGAGCCGTGTGTCGGTGGGCGTCGGTGTTGCATTCTAAGCAAACTACCACATTATTTATAATTGAGGGAATAAGGCGCTACAGCGTCTTCACCAAAATAGCCGAGGGTACGAACTTTTTGTACCCTCGGCTTGTATCTGTTATTAAAAGACAAACGTTGTTGTTGGTTGTTGTTAGTTGTTTTTGTTGTTTTTGTTGTTTTCGTTGTATTTGGTTATTATCGTTGTTTTTACTTCTTCCTCTTCCGTACGTCTGTCCCGTCTGTCTTCAAAAAAAGTTCGTCAGTACGGTCTGTCTTCAAAAAGAAGTTCGTCTGTTCTGTTCTATTTGATTTCTGCCAGGTTGATGCCGTAGTTTTGTTTTACCTCGGCC
>CAMYVQ010000080.1 GCA_947302435.1 uncultured Prevotella sp.
GAGATTGATATTGAATCAAAGTGGGTTTACAGCCATATCAAACTGAGTTCTAACTCCCGTTACGTTCTGATTTAATTCATATCTCAGTTTGATATGACTGCCAACCCACCATGATTCAATACAAATCTCTGCACAAAGCCCATTGATTGTTTCTCTGAATTGTTCGAAAGGCGAAATTTTCGGAGCCAAAAACAGTTCCTTTTGCGAAATAATTTTTGCAACTACCTGAAAATCAACGATATGCACAACACCTCTCAAAACTCGCATATTTGCAAGCCACTTTCAATTTGGTGAATTCCGTGCGATTCTCAGAGGGGTGTTTGTCAAGAAAATTCATAATTTCGTTTATGGTTCTACAGCCGATTCACCATGAAGTCATCTTCCGCTGTAGGGGCAGTCTGTTAAGATTAGAGGCAGGCAGGCAAGGTAGGGGCAGGCCCTGTGCCAGCCCGATTGCCCATCAGGGCAAGTGCTTCCGTTTGCAGGCAAAGGACGACCAACAACGACTAAAGACATTATTCGCCCTTTCGGGCAAGTGGGCTGGCACAGGGCCTGCCCCTACAGCGAAGGAAACAGGCAAACAGTTAAACAGGATTACCAATTAATAAGGTTCAATTCTTTGCCAATCTCATCAGCACTTGCGAGATCGGCAAACGCATTAAGACGGTCGAAGGTCCAACGAAATGGATTGTTCTGAATATAGGCCACAACATACTGGTGGGCCACGGCATTCCTGATAATGACATCATAGAAACGAGTCTGCCAAAGACGATTCTCAAAACGAGGCCACCCCTGTTCTTTCACACCATGTATATACTTGTTGGTTGTCTTGCTTTTGAACCAACGGACGGCATCGGTCAACGATGTTGCGCCATCATTATGTAGCAACAGATGCACATGGTTCGGCATCACCACATGCGCCACATCCATCAATCCGGGAAAAGCAGTGAGCATCTGCTGAAAGACGGTCTCCACCATTTTTCCAGCGGCATTGTGTACAATCTCGCCATCCTGCACCTCGCCAAAACGACACACGCGTCCCTGTGTCACGATGGTGATGAAATAGCAACCAGAAGTGGAATAGTCATAGCCATACAGCCGAAGACTATTCCGTCGCGTAGGGAGACTATCAATTTCTGTCATGAATCGTTTAGTATTGAAAAAAATAACTTGGTATGATTATTTTGAAACGAATGAGAATAATGAAAATAATTCTGTCCACGAATGAGAATAAATATTATTCCAATTCGTGAACTTATTATTCCAATTATTCCAATTCGGTTCCATATATCAAACGCGAATCGTACCATTTTATTTTTTTTAATGATTACTTAATATGATGTAGGGGCAGGCAATTAAGGTAGGGGCAGGCCCTGTGCCAGCCCGATTACGCCAAAGTGCAGCCAACACAGCACAACAATGCAATAATCGATTACAATTGGCATTTGCCCTTTCGGGCAATCGGGCTGGCACAGGGCCTGCCCCTACATTCCTTCATCCGCCGAGAATAAAATTCTTTTCGGCGAACGAGGCGAGTTGGAATCGCGTTGGGGAAAGGATGCACTCAGTTCTAACGCACGGGGCGCACTGATCGCCCGTAGAAGCGGCCGCCGTCGTCGCGCCAGTTCGCGCCCACATCGTGGAAGTACAGGTCGTAGGCGCCACCCGGGTTGCTCTCGCCGAGCGACGACGACAAGTAGTAGCCGCTAGACCCTGCGACGTACAACTCGCCAAACCAGCGGTAGCCCGCAGCGGGGAGGAACACCGTGCCACCATTCGGCCCAGTAAACTTGCCACCCCACACACCGTTCTGAATCGTCCACGTATAAGCGCAATTATTCACCAACTCCCGTATCTGTGTCAGCGACGGCATGCGCCAAGGAGCACCCCAGTTGACTGTGGCAGCATCGTAGCCAGTTCCAGCAATGTCGCTGCCGATATTTATATAACAATCAGGATATCCCAAATTCTCATTATAATACTGATAGGTATCCTCGCGATACGCGCTCTTCGGGCTGGTCTCTCCCCATGCATAATAGTTACCATACTCTTCAGGCGCATGCGCCCCCACGTTGCAGCAGGCCCACTTGGTACCGCTGGGCAGGCCAAGGTCAATCATGTGTGGATGGTTCTCGTCAGGGCATGAGGTCTCAGCGTAGTCCAGCGGATAGTCGTGCGGCTCGCCATAGACGTATTCATCGCTGCCCACATACTTCACGTAGCCGTAGAGCGTGCAAGTAGAGTGAGCCTGGTTGCGGAAGTAGGCATAGCGCGTGTCAGGGTAGCTACGGCCAAACTGGCGCAGCGAGATGTAGGCTTCACGACCGTTGGGATCCATATAGACATAGCCCCAGTCGCTGATGCCATCGGCATCGTCGTCGAGCGTTGCCGTCACAGACACATCGAAGCGGTAGTCGTAATATACACCGTCATGGTAGAAAGCGCCCTTATCATGTTGAGACTTGGTGACCTTGAAGTCGCTGAGGGTGACGGGAAAGTCTGTATCAATATTTACGCTCTCGTCGCCCCGCATCTCGACACCAAGTAGATTTACTAAAGGATATGCCTTGAACTTAGCACCAGACGGCAAGTTGGAAAGTTGCCGTTCCAATCCCTTGTTTGGCCAATCTTCAATTTTTCTATAGGGTCCAATGTACTCCTTACTGTAGACCTGATCTTGTTCGTTATAAACAACCCAGCCCAGTGACACTTTCGGCAAAAGGTTACGCTCTATATCACCACGCAATATGCCCGAAGCCCCATGTGACTCATAGGCAAGATTTGAAAATGTCGGAACAACATACCAGTGGTTAATGTTATATCCAAGGTTGAGAGATACAGGAGCCTCCTGATGTTCACCGCCCCAAAAACGATAGCCCGGAATAATTTCGGCACCAAAGTCGAGCTTCACTTCAGAGTTCTTCAACGCACTATATAGTGTCCGGTCAACAAGTCCGCCTGCCGATAGACTAAAATGGGCAGAGAGCTGGGGACCGACGTAAGCCGTAATATCGGCACTGGCCAGCTTTTCGTGGATGATGCCGAACTGTAGCTGTAAAGCAACACCACCAGACACGTAGCCATCAAGGCTTAGCTCAGCATCAGGATCCTTCATAGTGGCCGTCCATGTATTCTCACGCTTTGAGGGTTGCCCCTCCGCCTTAATGAAACTGGAATAGCCATTTATCACAAACGGCTGAGTTGCAGAGATGTCCACCTTGCCAGAGGTACGGAAAAAGCCTCCTGCACGTACACGTCCATACAGGCCGGGGATGGAAGTCTTAATCGGAACATCAAGCTTCCATACAGGTTCGGGATGATACTCAGCCTCACGCTTTACTTCCATCGACGCCGAACCATCGAGTGTGGTGTAAACTTGAATGCTTACATAATCTTTCAGATTGGCTTCGCCCACACACACCATGTACTTCATCACAACCGATGGTTCACAAGAAAGGCTGAAGGGGCCGATACTGGCATTGAGATTCGGCAAAGGGAACTTCACACCTTTGTCTGTATTCATCCCCCAGATTCGTCTTGGTGCATTGCCACTGACTTCTTCGTCGCCAATGGAGGAAGAAACACCTACACTTACTATATGGTCATAAACATCGGACAGTGAAATTTCTTCCACGGTGAAGACGATGCCCTCTTGCCGCTCGTCAATACCAATCACTCTACCCGAGAATCCCAGTGTGAAAGGTTCTTCAAATGTTTCGGTCACCAATACTTGGTTCATGACAGGCAACAATTCTTTTGGAGTGTCAGCCTTGAAAGTGATAGTGTTATCTCCAACAGCAACCACATAAGCCAACCAGCTTTCATTCATACGCATCACATCCATCTTATACTCCATCTCAGGCTGCACAAACCCCACGCTGTCGATAGCCGCCAGCGGTATGCGGTAGATGCTGTCTTGCGTATAGACCAGCTGCGTGACAATCTCGTCGTAGAACACGCTGTCGGCATCGAAATGCGAGTAGGCTATGCTGTCTACCTCGTCACGGAAGAAGGCATTGAACCCGCCGTCGTTGCGATAGATATAGAATGCCTCGCCCACATTTTGCGCCATGCCACTGATAGCGACGGCCACAAACAGAAAGATAAAGTACAGACGTTTCATTGCTTCGTGAATTTAGAGGTTCGACCATTGACAGACAGTACATAGACACCAGAGGGGATGGCAGCGAGAGGAAGGGTGACATCATTGCCCGAACGGGTGAGACGCACCGGGATGCGGATGCCTTTGGCATTGTAGACAGCCACCTTGTCGGCCTGACGGATGCCGTGGAACACCAGCTGACCGTTCTCGCGAGTGTAGTCGGCCTCTTTCTTGGGCATCTGAATGCCATCGCCTGTCACACCCTTGTAGGAGAAGCGCAGCACATTGTCCTTGGGCAGCTCCATGTCGAGCACCGTGGACGTGATAAGCACCTTGTCGTTCTGAAACTGGATGCGCGGCATCAAATAGAGTTCCACGTCAGTGGAAGTGCCGTCGGCATGATGGAGGACTAAAGTCTGTGCAGACGCTTGCGATGTTGCCCCGAACAACAGGAACAACAGACAAGCAATCATTTTCCTTTTCTTTTTCATACTCTTTTAGTTTTTAGGAATTATACATTATTGATTATGCAAAAATAGATAAAATATACTGAATGACCAAAAACTATTATTCGTTTTTCCCTCTTTTTTCGCAGAAAAATGTGTATTTTTGCAGAAAAACAGCGGATGACGGCGTCTCTATGACGACCAATACAAGGACCGAGCTGCAGAGGAGCGTTTCATACACGTGATTGAGTAATGATTAAAAAACTTGGAACGTTTTTTCACCGTTACAAAACATTTTTTTGGACCGCACGAAAAAGCCCTGCGGTTGGCGGATGCTCAGCATACATCACCAACCGCAGGGCATTTTTTGCATTGACTCGCCACGATGCGACGTCCCTACTCTTCGGCAGTTATCTCTTCGACATCCTCCTGCTTCAGGAAGTCGCGGAACATCTGTATAGCCCTGTTAGTGGCGATGGCCAGATTGATGTCGCGCCCATGATCTTCTACGACCTTGCAGGTGACAATCTTCTCTGCTGAGCCACATGCCAGCCAGATGGTACCCACGGGTATCTCCTTTGAGCCTCCACCAGGGCCTGCCAGACCAGTGGCAGCAATGGCATAGTCGGTGTTCATCGTCTTGCAGGCACCTTTCACCATAGCCATAGCCACCTCTTCGCACACGGCGGTCTTCTCTTCTAATAGGTCATGCGACACACCCAGGAGGTTCTCCTTCACCTCGTTTACATAACAGATGATACCTCCCTTGAAATATTTCGACGCTCCTGGCACGGCAATGATTGCCTCGGCGATGCGACCGCCTGTGCAGCTCTCTGCCGTTGCCAACGTCTTCTCCCTTTCCCACAGCAGTTCACTTATCTCTCTGCTGATAATCTTACTTTCGAAATCCACAACTTTAGAAAAATAAAAAATTAAAAAATTAAAAAAATAAAAAAGTCGAAAATCATTGAAATGCCTATTATTCTCAGACTATCCTATTCCTTTCTTCTTTTTAATAATGATGATTAATGTCCCTATAATGGTGTTGATGTCATTCTCAATGGAATGAAACTCATTGTCGGTAATGGTTCCCGACTCGTGCAGAAGCACAAGCCAATACTTCGTTTCGTTGGCCTCTTTCAGTGCGATGCTCAATTTGTTGATAAAATCTGCCTCGCTCTGCGCCGTCTTACTTTCTGCTATATTTGCCCCTATGCTTGTTCCACTGCGATAGACCTGCTTCGACATCACATATTCCTTCTTCTCTTCAACCAGATACTTATATAGATTGATAATTCGAAGAGCGAAATCAATGCTCAGCTTCTCCATTACATTCCCATTCTGCATAGCTTTTTATATTGTTGTTCTTTACTGTTTTTTACTGTTTTACTGCTGTCTGCGTACTGTTTGTATTCAATCGCAGTTCTTTTTGCAGTTTTTGTGGTTTTTGCAGTTTTTATTTTTATATTTTTTTATTCTTTTATTCTTTAAAAGTTACTTTTGAGAATGCGGGCGCATCGATTGGACAGAACTCGCCGTCAAGATACTTGTAGTGGCCCACGATGCCAATCATGGCAGCATTGTCGGTGGTATAGCTGAACTTCGGGATGTAGATAGTCCAACCGTATCGCTTGGCATGGTCGTGGAAGGCATTGCGCAGTCCGTTGTTGGCACTCACGCCACCAGCCACAGCCACATGCTTGATGCCCGTCTGCTTTACGGCTAACCGCAGTTTCTTCATCAGAATGTCTACGATAGTCCACTCGAGCGAAGCAGCCAGATCCTCCTTGTGATGCTCCACGAAATCGGGGTCGTCCTCTACCCACTTGCGCAGATTATAGAGGAACGAGGTCTTCAGACCGGAAAAACTGTAGTCGAGTCCGGGAATGTGTGGCTCAGCAAACTGATAGGCCTTTGGATTGCCCTGCCGCGCCAGTCGGTCGATGATGGGGCCACCGGGATAGCCCAGTCCCATCACCTTCGAGCACTTATCGATGGCCTCGCCAGCTGCATCGTCGATGGTCTGTCCCAGCACCTCCATATCGTTATAGGCACGCACCAACACGATCTGCGAGTTGCCGCCCGACACAAGGAGACAAAGGAAGGGGAATGGAGGAATGGCAGAAGCATCTGCCTCCGCAGCCTTCTTAGCGGTAGCCAGTTCTTCACTCTTCGCGTTTGCCTCTTCACTCTTAATAAAGTGTGCCATGACATGTCCCTGCAAGTGGTTCACGTCGATCAAGGGGATGCCCAGCGAACGGGCGAAGCCCTTGGCAAAGTTGACACCCACCAGCAATGACCCCATCAGGCCAGGTCCACGCGTAAAGGCAATGGCCGTCAACTGTTCCTTGGTGATGCCGGCTCTTTTGATGGCCTCGTGCACCACAGGCACCACGTTCTGCTGATGAGCACGCGACGCCAGCTCAGGCACCACACCGCCGTAGGCCTCATGCACGGCCTGCGAGGCAGTGACGTTCGAGAGCAAGATGCCGTTCTTCAGCACGGCAGCCGACGTGTCGTCGCAGCTCGACTCGATGCCCAAGATATAAATATCCTTATTATTCTGTTGCATAATCAATTTTAATATGTCAGCACCTCCACGCCGTGCTCAGTCATGACCAGCGTGTGTTCCCATTGTGCACTGGGCTTCTCGTCGCCCGTGATGACCTCCCATCCGTATGGGTCGTCGGCATCGATGAACACCTTCCACGTACCCATGTTGATCATCGGCTCGATGGTGAACACCATGCCCGGCACGAGCAACATGCCCGTACCGCGATGACCGTAGTGGTCAACGTCGGGCTCTTCATGGAAGTGCAGCCCAACGCCGTGTCCGGCCAGATCGCGCACGATGCCGTAGCCGTACTTCTCACAATGCTTCTGTATGGCATGACCTATGTCACCCACGAAGCCGTATGGCTTGGCGGCCTCCATGCCTATCTCCAG
>CAMYVQ010000081.1 GCA_947302435.1 uncultured Prevotella sp.
TCCAAATCGTAACCCCAGAATTTCTCAATCCTCTGCATCGCCTTTATATAAAGAAATCCCGCGAATTCTCACAAAGTTACGGAAAAACGAGTGAAAAGCAAAACTTTTCTTGCATTTTATCAACGGAAGCCACTTCCGCCGCCGCCCGAATGACCGCCGCCGCCACTGTAGCTGCTCCTGCCAGAACCGCCACTGCTTCTTTCATAGCTGCTACTGCTGCTACTGCTACGACTTTCACGCAGTCTCTGCACCAATTCCCGCTCCTCTTGCGTCATGAACGAGTTCACATAGACCACAGTGCCGGCAATGGCCTCGGCCAACGGCTTAATATCCCTCACAAGCTCTTCAGGAGGCACCAATATATGGAGCTGGGCAACGTCGGGCGCCACCTTCTTCATGTCCCTGCTCACTTGGTCGGCAATGCCATAGAAAGCGGCATACACCAGATACTCCTTCCACAGTCTCGTCTCCTCTATATTTCGCTCAGCCACTAACGAGAAGTCTTTCAGGTAGCGTAGGAATCCCACCACCTGCTGTACGTTGTCTATGTCCAGATTCTTATCATCAATGGTTTTGGCAGTCAGATAGTTGAGGATGGAGGCAAACGGCCGCCATGTCAGGGGGTTATCCTCCACATATTGCCTCAACTCGTTGGGCTGCAGCAAATGATCCTCGCCGGCAGCTTCGTAGAGAAGTCGATGGAGATGGTACTCTATGCCCTCATCATTGATATAGCCTTTATACATTTTCTTGGCATTTGCCTCCGTCGAATAGCCCACAGCCTCGTTTTTATTCAGTTCAGCCCCACACCAGCTGTTGACAGTCAGTACATCGGTCAGGTCGGCATTCTCCCCCGGATCGACAGGCTCGTTGATGCGGAACAGTTTTTGTTGTTCTCCGTTGACCTCACTGTATGCCATCTGCACCTTTTCCTTATAGAACATGCGAAGGAGAAAGGCATCATACAGTTGTTGCAGGCCAATCTTATCCACATCCTTCATCACGCTACCGCCTTTTTTCTCCAATGTCTTCACGGCACTTAATGTGGCACCCGACAGGAGAAGATTGCCCCCAAGGGGAAGATTGCGGTAGTAAGGCATGTCGTCAAAGCTGAAGCCACCCATGAGTTGGCTAAACCGTTCTCTAAGCCTCCGCTTCCTCTGCTCGTCTCTCTTATTGGAGACCCATGCACCAATAAAGACACTGACGATGATACCCACAATCACGAATACAACGATGACAACCTCTGTGTCAACCTCCTCTTCCTCGGGAAGGACATCACTGCCAAACTGGAATGAAGCGTTACCGTAAAGGCCGGCATCCTCCAAATCATAGTCACTGCCTTCAAGTGCCTTGCGTTTCACCGTTTCCGTAAACGACTCATCTTTCTTCACTGTGGGATCCAACAAGCCTTTCTTCAATTGCAGCAGAATGATAATGGCATCTCCGTCGTTCATGGCACCATCAGTCGTGGCTTCACATCCTCCCCCCTCAAAATCCTTGTATCCGTAGTAGCCAAATGTCCAAATACCAGAATTTTCCTTGGTGAGCGAATCGTTCTCCAACCTGATTGCCACACGAGCCTCACGGGCTGGTGAATTTGCCGCCTCATAGAAAGAGTGGTTGAAACCGTCGTAGTCTTCGTAGGCCTTGACAAGGTTTGTCAACGTATAGTGGATCTCATACGTGCGACTGCCGGCATCGCCCAGTCCCCAACAAAGTTCCACACCTCCACTGATACGGTGATAGCCGCAACGTCCGTGCTTTTCCTTGCGTGTGCGATGAATGTCCCAACTTTCCTCCACGGCATAGCACGAGTCTGTCTCGTCACAAACCTGAAGGTCACACACTTCTATATCGCCCATGTCTTTGAAGGTGATGAAGCCTTCTGTCCCTTCATTGCTCACGCGTACCTGACGCACTTCCTTGACACTTGCACTGCCGTCCTGTCTGAGCACAACCTGCATGTCCAGCCTTTGCAGCGTATGCTGTGCCAAGGCTGTGTGTACTACAAGGCACCATAAGAGAAATACCAGCCACTTCTTCATCACCTCACCTCCTGACTTATGCGAACAGTCCGGGCATGTCGCGCTTTTTATCGTCGTCGATTTTCAGATAATCCTTCAGACCGAAGTGAAGATAGTTAGCCACGAAGCTCGACGGCCACTGGCGAACAAAACGGTTCATGCGCGTGGCAGAGTCATTGTAGATCATACGCGACATGCGCACATTCTCCTCAAATTTCTTGATGTTGTCCATCGTCTCCTTGAACAGGGCCGAAGCCTTCAGGTCTGGATAGGCTTCATGAACAGCCATCAGCTTGCTCAGCACCTCAGCGAAAGCCGACTGCTGCTGATTGACATCGACAGCCGAACGCACTTCCATGCCTCTGCGGCCCTCAATGGTCTTGACCAACGTCTCACTCTCATGCTTGGCGTAGACCGAAGCGGCCTTTGCCACGGCCAGCAAGGCATCCCAACGGGAATTCATCTGCACCTCAATCTGACTCAGCGCATTGCTGCATTTCTCGTCGAGATTAACCAGTTCGCGCTGCGTAGAGACAAACCACAAGAACACTGCCCCGGCGATGAGAACCAACAAGCCGACAAGCACCAAAATAATCATTGTCATAGTCATAGTCGTAAAAATATTATGTGTTATCAGTATTTCTTCTCACATTCTTGATCTTGGAAACGAACTTGACACCCAACAGGCCATCCCACGAAACAGCCACACAGGAATCTCCCTCATGAAGCCTGTATAAAACAAGAAACGGCACTTTGGCTGAAACCGTCTCATCGGTTTCCCCATCGAGGAAACGGATGATAAGGCTGTCAAACGTATAGTCCTTGCCCTCGATGACAAACGGCGACTCCACGGGTTCGCCCCCTCTTGCCACCTTATAGCTGACAGACTCAAGAATAGAGTTCCAGCAGACAAAATCAAGAAAGAATAGCAGCAGGACACCAGTCAGTACCAGCAGCGGCATGCGAATGGCCTTGACAAATATGGACAACAGCCCCGCCGCACACAATGCCGTGAACCCGTATGCACAGCATTTGATGACACCTTCATAAAAAGGATTGATGAGAATCACCGAATCCGGTATCTCGGCAAGGACAATCACACCCATGAAGCCCAAGCCCGTCAGTACCAAGACCGTTATGAGTATATACTTTAGAAACTTGTTCATTTCTTATTCCTCTCCCAAATTGAAGCGCTGGCCGTTCCACACATACACGAATTTGCATTCGCCCTTCTCAGGATCGTTGGCCGTGGCTATGATGTCTTTTCCCGTGACAGGGAGCGTGTAGGAAACAAGACTGTTGATGGCGGGTTCCCTCACGAAAAAGTAATGGGAAGGAAGCAGCATCATCCGACGGGTCTCCTTGTTATAAAGGAAAAAGGAGATACCAGAGAACTGGTTATCGATGGCGACACCCTCATCATAGAAATTTGAAGCCATCGCGACCAAACAATGCCGTCCGTCATCGCATGTCCAACAGCAGAATTCTGTGGTTCCTGTACGCTTGCCGTCATTCAACACCTCATGGTCGTAACGCAGGTAACCATGGCTGACATCCACGGTGTATTGTCCTTTGTATGGATGTCCCTGCCGATATTCTTTCCACTGCTCTTTCATGTAAATCAGCAACTCGCCGGGGTCTTCCATGTTGGCAATGGCCATCAGGAAGTCAGAAATCGAGGGCGATTTTCCCTGAAAAGCCACAGGGAAACTGTAATCTTCGGGGATGAGTCCCTTTGCACGTTCAGTCAGCCAAGGCTCCAAGCGGTCATAAGCAATGACATCGCCCGGCATGCCCATGGCATAGGCAGCGATTTCGTACTGCTGATAGATCAACGTAAAGCCCTCAACCGTCATGTAAGGCGGATTGACAGGCAGGGGAATGTTTGCCAGATCTTCCACCCCTTGCAGATATTCCATGAGTTCGCTGTCATTCTTGACATTAAAATAGCCCTTCAGCATCTCACGCAACAGGTCTTGAAGCCGGGGCTGACAGTCACTGCGCACGATGTCCCACGTCAGCAGGCTGCCATCGTCCTTGCAGAACGTTGCCCCCCACTCCTGGGTTGAAGGATGGGCACCGCCAAAGTCGATTGTAATGGTCAAACTATAAGTGACCACCTTGTCGGTCTCGAAGACATTCTCCATGTAGGCATCATAGCTAAGTTCGGCATAGTCAGGCACGCCTTCGGCATAGATGCCGTGTAGCGAGTCGACAAGGTTTCTGCCATAGAAACCGACCAATGCCTGCATGTCGGTCATGTCGCCCGTATATTTGTTGCCCAAATGTTTACTAAGCCACTCACCGACTGCCTGTCCGACTTCGGTATAAGGCTCAAGGGCCACGATGTTGCACGACATCTGTTCGTCGGCCAGTGAGAAAGAGACCGTGTCGTCACTCAGCGTGACCAAAGAGTCGACTTCGTTAGAATCGTGTGCCAAAGGTGAAGGATATTGTCCGGCAGCCATCGCCACGATGGAACTGAGAATGACAAAGACGGAAACAGCCAAACCGAGAATGCTACCAGCCAGACACCACCAACGGCGTATGACGACGGCGGCCACCAACTGTGCCAGCAGAATGAGTACCATCAGGACAGTGCCCAACACGGACAATCCCATCCAGTGAGTACGGCCGTTCATGCCTGCAATCACGGCTGCAACACACAGCAACACACACAGAACCATGGGGATAGCCCATAGGCGCGAAAAGACAGTCAGTCTTGATTTGGTCGATTCTTGCATATCTCTTTCAATTGTTGTTCTGGATTACTCAGGGTTATAGCCAAAGTTGTCGAGCTCTTTCTTCGACGAGCGCCAGTCTTTGTCAACCTTCACAAAGATTTCCAAATAGATGTGCTTGTCGAAGAATTTCTCCAAAGCTTTGCGAGCCTCGGTAGAGACTTTCTTCAGAGCCACGCCCTGATGGCCGATGACGATGCCTTTCTGCGAGTCGCGCTCCACATAAATGACGGCATTGATATGAATCTGGCGGTCTTCTTCCTTGAAACGCTCCACCACGACCTCCACCGAATAGGGAATCTCCTTGTCATAATAGAGCAGGATCTTCTCACGGATGATTTCGGAAACGAAGAAGCGCGCAGGCTTGTCGGTCAGTTGGTCTTTGTCAAAAAACGCGGGGCTTTCGGGCAACAGTTCCTTGATGCGCTTCAGCAGTATATCAACGCCAAACTTGTTCTTGGCCGAAATGGGTAGAATCTCGGCATTGGGCAGCAGCCCATGCCACTTGTCAACCAGTTCTCCGATAATCTCAGTCGGAGTCTTCCCCCCCTGAGGGGATATGAGGGGGGCTTCGTCTATCTTGTTAATGAGCAGCAACACAGGAATCTCCATCTTCTGCACTTTCTCCAAGAAATCCATGTTCTTCTCGGGATTCTCCACCACGTCGGTCACATAGAGCAGCACATCGGCATCGGCAAGCGCACTTTCCGAGAAAGCCAGCATCGACTCCTGCAGCTTGTAGTTGGGCTTCAGCACGCCCGGCGTGTCTGAAAAAACGATCTGCATGTCGTCGGTGTTGACGATGCCCATAATACGATGGCGCGTGGTCTGCGCCTTGAAAGTGGCAATGCTGATGCGCTCGCCCACCAACTGGTTCATGAGGGTCGACTTCCCCACATTGGGGTTTCCCACAATATTGACAAATCCCGCCTTATGCTTCATCATCACGTTCTTTAAAATAGTCAATTGGTACAACTTGGTGCAAAATTACAAATTAATTCTGTATTTGCAAACAATCCGCCCTATTATCTGACTTTATTTACATTGTCATTAGACTTTAATGACAATCTTATTTGACTTCAACAATGAAACAATTAAACTTCAATCACGAGATAAACAGACTTCAACGGCGACATCATCAGACTTCAATGGTAACACAAAAAAGTGATTAGCCTTGCCATAGCAAAAGCCAATCACTTTTTCTGTTTCCAGTTCCTTATTCCCTTAGTAGGCCCACTTCAGATACGCGGCTCCATGAACGAAGCCTGCACCGAAAGCGGTCAGTATGAGATTATCGCCTTTCTTCAGTCTGTCCTCATATTCCCACAGGGCGAGGGGGATGGTGGCCGCCGAAGTGTTGCCGTAGCGCTCAATGTTCACCATCACCTGCTCCATCGGCAACTCCAACCGCTTGGCCACAGCCTCAATGATACGCATGTTGGCCTGATGGGGCACCACGAAAGCGATGTTATCCTTATTCAGTCCGTTGCGCTCGGCTATCAGGGCACAGTCGTCACTCATGTTGGTCACCGCATAGCGGAACACGGTGCGTCCCTCCTGGAAGGTATAGTGAAGACGATGGTCCACGGTGAAGTGGCTGGGCGGACATACGGAACCGCCAGCCTTCATGTGCAGGAAGGGCAGTCCCTTGCCGTCAGTGCGCAGATAAGAATCCATTAAGCCGATGTTCTCTTCTTCGGTAGCTTCTAATAGCACGGCTGCAGCACCGTCGCCGAAGAGCGGACAAGTCTGACGGTCTTTATAGTCAGTGACCGATGACATCTTGTCGGCACCAATCACGATAATCTTCTTGTAGCGTCCCGACTGAATCATCGAGGAAGCCACATCGAGCGTGTAGAGGAATCCGCAACAGGCAGCCCAGAAGTCGAACGCCATGGCATTCTTCAATCCGAGCTTTCCCAGAACGATAGAAGCCGTCGACGGGAACTTGTAGTCTGCCGTCGAGGTGGTCACAATCAGAGCATCAATGGTGTCCGGGTCTACGCCCGTCTTCTGAATCAGCTGTCTGGCTGCTTTACGTGCCATATAAGAGGTGCCGAGACCCTCTTCAGCAAGGATTCGGCGCTCCTTGATTCCTACACGCGTCATTATCCACTCATCGTTGGTATCAACCATGCGCGACAGTTCCTCATTCGTCAGAACATAATCGGGCACATAGCCGCCTACGCCAGTGATAATCGCGTTAATCTTACCCATTGACTCCCTCTTATTCAGCTACTTCCTCGTCTTTCTTGATAGCCACCTTGCCACGATAATATCCGCAAGTGGGGCATACGGTGTGATAAACATAGTAAGCGCCACAGTTGGGGCATACGGCCAGTGTAGGTGCTACTGCCTTGTCGTGGGTACGACGTTTTGCGGTACGAGTGTTTGATTGTCTTCTTTTAGGATGTGCCATAGTTGTATTATTTTTTTAATATTTAAATTTTTAAATTCTTCAAAGCTTCCCACCGAGGGTCTGTCTCCTGTTTGGCGTCCGCATCGCTGCTTCGGGCAGCCGAATGCTCGGTGAGCACTCGCATCATAACATCGTTACAATCGCCAGGTTGATGAACGTGCTG
>CAMYVQ010000082.1 GCA_947302435.1 uncultured Prevotella sp.
CTAACTGGTCGGTTCATCTAACGGTTAGGATACAAGATTCTCAATCTTGGCATAAGGGTTCGATTCCCTTACCGACTACCAAGCATTTAGGAGGCCCAATTAAGGGTCTTTTTTTGTATGCACCAGAATCCATTTTCCAGAACCCGATTACTGTTAGGCGACGAAGCCTTGCAGAAATTACGCCGAAGCCAGGTCGCCGTTTTCGGTGTGGGCGGTGTGGGCGGCTATGCCACTGAGGTACTGGCACGTAGCGGCGTGGGCATGCTGGCACTTATCGACAACGACCGTGTGTGTACCACCAATCTGAACCGACAGATTATCGCACTGACCTCCAACATCGGCCAACTGAAAGTGGAAGTGGCTGCCCGGCGTATTCGCGACATCAATCCCGACTGCCATGTTGACACTTACCCGATGTTCTACCTGCCAGAGAATGCCGATGCATTCGACCTTTCCCGTTTCGACTACGTCATTGACTGCATAGACACCGTTGCGGCAAAACTTGAACTGATACGCCGTTGTCATCATCTCGGCATTCCCCTTATCTCATCGATGGGAGCCGCCAACAAGATGGATGCTACGGCTTTTCGTGTCAGTGACATCACCAAGACCAACATGGACCCATTAGCCAAGGTGATTCGCAAGAAGCTACGCAAAGAAGGCATAGACCACCTAAAAGTTGTGTATAGTGAAGAGGAGCCTATGATGCCCCTGCCTATTACCGAGGAACCGCTTTGTGACTATCAGGAGAAATGCCCGGAACGCGACACTTGTATGCAGACCCATCGCAGGGCCATCCCCGCTTCAAACGCTTTTGTACCTGCAGCAGCAGGCATCATTTTGGGCAGCGAAGTGGTCAAAGACCTTATTTCTTGATTTTTTACATTCCACATCTTTGGGCGTATCACAGAAAAAAGTTACCTTTGCATCTACAAAAGCAATCATAAAGATGAAGAAGGCATATTGCATCGTGGTTTTGCTCCTGATGACACTTGTCATTCAGGCACAGATGATGAATCCCGTACACTTCAAGTCTGAACTAAAAGTACTTAACGAGACTCACGCAGAGATACGCTTTACCGCATCTATCGACGAGGGGTGGCATGTCTATTCCACCGAACTCGGACAAGACGGCCCCATTGAGGCCACCTTCAACGTAGTAGAACTCGAAGGCATCGAACTGGAGGGAAAACTACAGCCTCATGGGAAAATCACCGAACAATACGACCAGATGTTCGGCATGACCCTTCGCTACTTTGAGAAGAACGGAACATTTATCCAGAAGATCCACTTCACAAAGCCACAATACAACATTGACTGTTATTTAGAATACGGTGCATGCAACGATGAAATGTGCATGCCTCCCACACAAGTGCCTTTCAAAACCAGTGGCAAGTCACCTGTATCAGCAGCACCAGCCAAGCAAGAGACCGCCAACACTCCTGACACGACAACCGCTACTGTCATTGCGAAGGATGACACTGTACGAACTGATACAGCCGCTATTGCGCCACCGCCATCGGATGATTTTCTCTGGACTCCTGTCATTGACGAGCTGAAAGCGTTTGAAGAAGAAGGCAGTAACGACACGAAAGTCTCTTGGTGGTTCATCTTTTTGCAGGGACTTCTTGGCGGATTCATCGCCATCCTGACCCCATGCGTATGGCCTATTATCCCGATGACCGTCTCGTTTTTCCTGAAACGCAACAAAGAACGTTCAAATGCCATTCGTGAAGCCCTTACATACGGAGCTTCCATTGTAGTCATCTATGTGTTATTGGGACTCTTCGTCACCCTGCTTTTTGGAGCTTCTGCCCTTAATGCATTGTCAACGAACGCCCTTTTCAATATCTTCTTCGCCCTGCTGCTCATTGTCTTTGCGGCCTCGTTCTTCGGAGCCTTCGAACTGACCTTGCCCACTAGTTGGTCGAATAAGATTGACCAGAAGTCAGAATCGACCACGGGGCTGCTCAGCATCTTCCTCATGGCCTTCACGTTGACATTGGTCTCTTTCTCCTGCACAGGCCCCATCATCGGTTTCTTGCTCGTGGCCGTATCAACACAAGGCGACATCATCGCCCCCACTATCGGCATGTCAGGATTTGCCATTGCATTGGCTATTCCCTTCACCGTCTTTGCCCTTTTCCCCTCATTACTGAAGAGTGCGCCCAAGTCGGGTGGATGGATGAACACCGTGAAGGTGGTATTGGGTTTCATCGAACTTGCCTTTGCCCTGAAATTCCTTTCTGTGGCCGATCTGGCCTATGGCTGGCATTTGCTCGACCGCGAGGTATTCGTTTCTTTGTGGATTGTCATGTTCGCCCTGTTAGGATGCTACCTGTTGGGGTGGCTCAAGTTCCCACACGATGACGAGGGACACCGCACCAACGTGCCTCAGTTCTTCCTCGGTCTTGTCTCACTGGCCTTTGCCGTCTACATGGTACCTGGCTTGTGGGGAGCACCCTTGAAAGCAATCTCGGCTTTTGCCCCACCCATGAACACACAGGACTTCAATCTCTACCAAGGCACTGTCGAAGCCAAATACAAAGATTACGATTTGGGGATGGCGGCTGCCCAAGCCGAGGGAAAACCTGTGATGGTGGACTTTACCGGCTTTGGCTGTGTGAACTGCCGCAAGATGGAGGCTGCTGTATGGACCGACCCGAAGGTGCAGAACATATTGAACAACCAGTATGTGCTTATCTCGCTCTATGTGGACGACAAGACTCCCCTCCCCCAGCCCATCGAGGTGACCGAGAGTGACGGGCAACAGCGCACCCTGCGCACCATGGGCGACAAGTGGAGCTACTTGCAGCGCACCAAAATAGGTGCCAACACACAACCCTTCTACGTGTTGCTCAACCCAACCACAGGTAAACCCCTTAACGGTTTGCGGTCCTACGATGAGAATATCGAAGAATACGTAGACTTCCTACAAACAGGTCTGAAAAACTATCAGAGACAACACCTTAACAAATAAAAACCTAAATACAAGACTATGATTGACAAGGAAACACGCGAACGCATCATTGCACTCGTCAAACAAGAAGTAGTGCCTGCCATTGGATGCACCGAGCCCATGAGCGTAGCTCTTTGTACGGCCCGTGCCACCGAGATGCTGGGATGTCGTCCCGAACGTATTGAAGCCCGATTGAGTGCCAACATACTAAAGAACGCCATGGGGGTTGGTATTCCTGGAACAGGCATGATTGGACTTCCCATTGCCATTGCCTTAGGTGCCCTAATCGGCAAGAGCGAATACCAATTGGAAGTGCTCAAAGACCTCACCCCCGAAGCCCTTGAGGAAGGCAAACAATACATTGCGGAAGAGCGTATTGACATTCAGTTGAAAAAGGGAATCACCGAGAAACTGTATGTAGAGATTACGGCTATTGCCGGTGAAAAGAGGCAGACAGCAGTCATTGCAAAGAGTCATACGAACTTTGTATCCAAAAGAATGGAGAATCTGTCCGAATCATCCTCTGAAGAAGAACTTTCAGAACCTTTGGAGGCAGCGGAAGAGAATTTTCCCCTTTCTCTCCGCCTTGTCTACGACTTCGCCACAATCGCCCCACTCGAGGAAATCCGTTTCATCGAAGAGACACGCCGTTACAATATGAATGCAGCACGCGAAGCCCTAAAAGGCAACTACGGTCATAACCTGGGGAAGACGATCGACCGCCCGTTGTCCAAGGGTATCTTTGGCAACAGTATCTACGCCCACATCATTTCGCGCACAGCTTCTGCCTGTGATGCACGTATGGGAGGAGCCATGATTCCTGTCATGTCGAATAGCGGCTCTGGAAATCAAGGCATCTGTGCCACCAACCCGGTATGCGTCTACGCCAAGGAGAATGAGAACACGGAGGAGGAATTGATCCGCGCATTGATGCTCAGCCATCTCACGGCTATCTATATCAAGCAGTCGTTAGGAACCCTTTCCGCTCTCTGCGGATGTGTGGTAGCTTCCATTGGGTCCAGTGTGGGCATCACCTATTTGATGGGAGGCGATTATGAACGTATCTGCTTCTCGGTAAAGAACATGATAGCCAACCTCACAGGCATGATTTGCGATGGAGCCAAGCCCTCCTGCTCCCTGAAAATCACGTCGGGTGTCTCCACCGCCCTGCTTTCGGCCCTCCTTTCCATGGAAGGAAAGTGTGTCAGCTCCAGCGAAGGCATCGTCGATGATTGTGTTGACAAAAGCATCCACAATCTCACCGCCATCGGAGCCAACGGCATGGGTCCCACCGACGAAATGGTCTTGAACATCATGACATCGAAAGGTTGCTGAAACAGCAAATACTTTCTTTGTTACCATGTTGGCGAAACGTTTTTTTTATGAGCAACATGATTATCATAGCAGACAGCGGAAGCACAAAGACTGAATGGGTGGCAGCAACCCCCAACGGACAGATTCAGGAACGGATGATTACTGAAGGCATCAATCCGTTCCACCAGTCGGAAAAGCAGATTCGTGAGATTCTCAACAATCACCTGTCCACTCTCAGCTCTCCCCATTCTACCCTTAGTTCTCTTCATTTCTACGGCAGCGGACTCCGCCCAGAGTTCCGCCCCATGATGAAAAAGGTGCTGGCATCTCACTTCGGTTTAAGTGAAGAGCATATCGAAGCTGAAAGCGATCTCTTAGGTGCCGCGCGAGCCCTCTGTGGACGAGAGGAGGGCATTGCCTGCATCTTAGGAACAGGAGCCAATTCATGCCACTATAACGGACAGCAGATTGTAGCGAACACCCCACCCCTTGGCTATATCCTTGGGGATGAAGGAAGCGGTGCTGTCATAGGACGTAACTTCTTGAACGCCATCTATAAAGGTTCACTACCCGAAAGTTTACGTAAAAGTTTTGAAGAAACCTATCAAATGACGATGGCCGATGTTGTTCAACGTGTCTATCGCGAACCTTTAGCCAATCGCTGGATGGCCTCGCTCTCCACTTTCATTAGCCAACAGCTGCCCCATTATCCTGAACTCGCCCAACTTATCGTAGACAGTTTCCGCATCTTCTTCCGTCGCAATGTCCTACCTTACCAACGCTCCGACCTTCCCATTGCAGCCACTGGAAGCATCGCTTTCTACTATCAGCCCCAACTCAAATTAGCCGCATCGCTTGAAGGCCTCTGCCTACAAAAAGTAGAGCAGGCCCCCATGGAAGGCCTGCTCCGCTATCATTGCCCTGAATAGACAATCGTTACTTTACGGGAATCTTGTCGATGCGCTTCTGATGGCGACCGCCCTCAAACTCCGTTGAGAAGTATTCGTCCATAATCTTGCGTGCCATTTCTTCATCAATGAATCGTCCTGGCATCACCAGTACATTGGCATTGTTGTGCTGACGAATCAGATGGGCAATCTCAGGAATCCAGCACAATCCGGCACGGATGCTTTGGTGCTTGTTCAGTGTCATGTTAATACCCTCACCACTGCCACAGATTGCGATGCCAGGAAACACCTCTCCTTGCTCGATGCCACATGCCAAGGCATGTCCGAAGTCACTGTAGTCGCAACTGTCCTCATTGTAGGTGCCGTAATCCTTGTAGGGAAGTCCCTTCTCGTCGAGATACTTCTTTACAAACTGCTTGAGTGCAAAACCAGCATGATCGCTGGCAAGTCCGATTGTTTTAATTTCCATAGTCGTAAATTTTATATAGATGATTACAAAAGTAAGTTTTTTTTATTGAACTGACAAAATATTTGGCGACAAATTCAGCCTTTCAGCACCTTGAATTTGGCAAACTTCAACAGCAACTGCTTGGTGCCTGCATTGCGGAACTCAACAGTGGCTTTCTCGTTCTCACCCGTTCCCTCCACACGCAGCACGGTGCCAATGCCGAATCGCTGATGCTCGATAGTCATGCCCTCACGAAGAGCAGACGACGTAGCAGATGATTCCGTGGAAGCTACACGCGAAACGGGCTTGAACCTTCCAACGGAAGGCTGAACAGCCACAGGACGCGGATTCTGCGTCCACGTGTTATTGTTCTGTGAAGAACGGCGCATCCACGGCAACCTGCTTGTACCAAAGTCATCCTCCTCGTCTTTCGCCTTCTCGTCGACGACATGGAGCAGACGTGGGTCGATGTCACGAATGAAGCGCGAAGGAGTGTCGTACTCCATGCGGCCAAAGCGGAAACGGTTTTGGGCACAGGTCAGGATGCAATGCTTCTCGGCACGTGTGATGGCCACATAGAGCAGGCGGCGCTCTTCTTCCAATCCCCTAAGCGAGTCAGTACACAGAGGTGAGGGGAAAATGTTTTCTTCAAGACCCACAACAAAGACGGTGGGAAATTCCAGCCCCTTGGCACTATGCACCGTCATGAGCGACACCTTCGGCTGGTCTTTGTCACCGCCATCACTGTCAAGGTCGGTGAGCAAAGCCACCTCTTGCAGAAAGTCGTTCAGATAGACATGGTTGCCCATGTCCTCCTCGCGGCGGCTCTCCACAAAGTCCTGCATACCGTTAAGAAACTCCTCAAGATTCTCCTGTCGGGCAATGTCTTCGGGATTACGGCTGCTATAGATGTCCTTGGAAATGCCACTCTCCATGATGATAGCATGCCCCAACTGGTAGGTGTCCTCACTGTCCTGACGCATGCGCCAACCCTCAATGAGCTGGCGGAAAGCCTCAATCTTTGCGGCTGTGGCACGAGCCAGTTCCAAATGGAAGAGCACCGGCTGGGCAATGACCTGCCACAACGACACACCGTAGGCCGTAGCCGTGGCAATGATCTTGGAAAGCGTGGTGTCGCCGATGCCACGTGCGGGATAGTTGATAATACGCTTCAGTGCTTCCTCGTCGTCAGGATTGGTGACGACACGGAAATAGGCAATCACGTCTTTGATTTCCTTGCGTTGATAGAAGGACATGCCACCGTAGATGCGATACGGGATATTCATCTTGCGCATCTGTTCCTCGAACGAACGGCTCTGCGAATTGGTACGGTAGAGAATGGCAAAGTCGCT
>CAMYVQ010000083.1 GCA_947302435.1 uncultured Prevotella sp.
GGCATGAAGAACTTCGACACGGAGAAGACCTACGACAACGTGATGAACCGCTTCAAGTTCGGCGGTGCCAACACGCCCGGCATCTATTTTGACGAGACCGTGATGCGCATGTGCTTCACCCATCGCCGACTGATGTCGCAGCTGGCCCTCCACCTTGCTGAAGAGGGACAGAACGAAAAGGCCGCCGCAGTACTGGCAAGGGCCGAGAAGGAGTTCCCACAGGAGAACGTGCCCCACGACCTGCAGAGCGGTTCGCTCGACATGGTGCGCACGTATCTGGCCATCCATAAGAATGCGGAAGCCCAGCGGCTTATCGAACTGTTGTGGAAGAAGTCGGCACAGTACATGGACTACTACTGCTCACTGTCGCCCAACCGCTTCAGTGCCTCGCAGAACGAGTGCATCTACCATCTCTATGTGATGAACCACCTCACCGACCTGGCCACCACCATCGATGAGAAGCTCGGCGACAGCTATGCCGCCAAGCTCAACGAGGTGGCCCGTACCTACACGGTCCGTGGAGGTAAATACCAATAGGACGGCGCAAGGCACGTTATAAAGGCGATATGATTATAGAGCAACCAGCTGCCTACCTGCGCTGGATATACCCGAAAGCACTTTGGCGAATGGACCGCCGCGAACATGCAGTCTACCTGACGTTCGACGACGGTCCAATCCCCGAGTCTACGCCTTTCATTCTCGACACGCTCAAGCGGTTCGGTGTGAAGGCCACCTTCTTCATGGTGGGCGACAACGTGCGCAAATACCCTGAACTCTTCCAGCAGATTGTCGCCGATGGCCATCAGGTGGGCAACCACACCCACAACCACATCAGCGGTTTCAGCCATTCGCTCCATGAGTACAGCTACAATGTCGAGAAGGCCAACGCCTATATTCACAGCCACCTCTTCCGTCCGCCCCACGGATGGATCCGCCCGGTACAATATGCCCTGCTCACACAGAAAAAGTACAAGATGGTGATGTGGGATCTCGTGACCCGCGACTATTCGAAATGGCTCACCGCCGCCGACGTGGTGAACAACGTGAAACGCTACGCGCGTAACGGCTCCATCATCACTTTCCACGACTCCATCAAGGCCATCGAGAAGCTGCGCACCGCCCTCCCCCAAAGCATCGAATGGCTCCTCGCCCAAGGCTACCAATTCAAGACCATCGAATAAGCCCCCGTCCTAAGATCTTTCTTACATAGTTCAGATGCCCGACACTTCAACATCGTGGGGTCTGTTCAGTTATTACGCAAATATTGCAGTATTTTTTCGTACATGAACGAAAAGCTTCGGCAAAACGTTATGTGTACCCCAAAATGTGGTTATAACATTAGACCTATAGGTCAAAGATTTACCCATTTATGATTTTTGTCTAACTTTTGGGGTTCTTCAAATAGGCATATCCTCTTGTTTTTCCCAAAAACATTTGGAAAATATAGGGAAAAACGTTATCTTTGCACAAAAATGAAAGTGTATGAACGAGGACAACAGATACGTAAGATTCGACTGGGCGGCCAAGCGCATGCTGCGCAACAAGGCTGATTTCGTCGTGTTCGAAGGACTCATCTCGGTGCTACTCGGTGAGAAAATCACCATCATGGAGCTACTGGAAAGCGAAGGGAACCAAGAATACGAAGACGACAAATTCAACCGCGTTGACATTAAGGCGAGAAACTCGAAAGACGAAATCATACTGGTGGAGATACAGCAGACGCGCGAACTCTACTACCTGCAGCGCGTGCTCTACGGCGTGGCAAAGGCCATCACAGAGCACATCACACGCGGACAAAGCTACAAGAACGTCAAGAAGGTCTACTCCATCAACATCATCTATTTTGACCTGGGACAGGGAGCCGACTATCTCTACCACGGACAGACAAAGCTCACAGGAGTACACACCGGCGACGACCTGCGCATCGGGCAACGTGACAAGGAAGCACTACGGATGGCTGCGCCAGAAGAGGTCTTCCCAGAGTACTACATCATAAGAGTCAACGAGTTCAACAAACTGGCCACCACCCCACTTGAGGAGTGGCTCGACTACCTGAAGACCGGACACATCAAGGAAGACACCACCGCCCCAGGACTACAGGAAGCAAGAGAACGCCTGGAATACCTGAAAATGGACAGAAAGCAGCGTGCTGAATACGACAATCATCTGGACATAGTAATGTATCAGAATGACGTGCTGGAAGGTGCCAAGCAAGAAGGATTAGCGGAAGGAAGGGCAGAAGGAAGAGCAGAAGGAAGGGCAGAAGGAAGGGCAGAAGGAAGGGCAGAAGGAAGAGCGGAAGGATTAGCGAAAGGAAGAGCAGAAGGATTGGCCGAAGGACTGGCGGAAGGAGAAAAGAAAGGAGTGGAGAAAGGAAGAGCGGAAGGAAGGGCAGAAGGATTGGAAGAAGGGCAGTTGAGAGGCCAACAACAAGAACAGATAAGAATTGTAAAGAAGATGAAATCACTGCATATTCCCACAGAGACCATCCGTCAAGCCACAGGACTGTCGGCCGACGAAATAGAGAAGATACAAGCATAGTGTCGGCTTGCCTCTTCCTGAACAAAAACAATCACGCTGCAAGTTTTCAGACTTTGCAGCGTGATTGCATATAGACAATCAGCGAAGATCTGTCAGAACAGCTTGCGGAGATCGCGCACACGCACAGCCTTCTTCTCGTCGCTGGCCCCTAAAGAGCCTTTCTTCACCAAGCGAACCTTCGGCGTGATGAGAATCTCATCCTTCAATTGGCGGGTGATTTCACGGGTGAGAGCCTGCAACTGCGTGTAGTCGTCGGTATCGAGACGAGCCAGCTCCACGTCGACGGTCATGGCATCGCCGCTCTCCAAGGTCTCAAGGGTGATGAGATAGTCGGAACCCAGTTCGGGGAAGCCCAACAGGATCTTCTCTATCTGGATGGGGAAGATGTTGACACCCTTCAGGATCATCATGTCGTCGCTACGGCCTTGCAGACGGGCCAGACGGCGGTGATGACGGCCACAGGCACACTCACCGGGCAGAATACGGGTGAGGTCGCGGGTACGATAACGCAGCAACGGCATGCCCTCACGGTTGATGGTGGTGAGCACCAATTCGCCCAATTGTCCGTCGGGAACAGGCTCCAACGTCACGGGGTCGATAATCTCCACAATGAAATAGTCTTCCCAGATGTGCAGACCGTTCTGCTCAGGACACTCAAAGGCCACACCAGGACCCATCATCTCAGAAATGCCGTAAGAGTTGTATGCCTTCACGCCGAGCTGCTGCTCAATGCGCTGGCGCTGCTCCTCACTGTGAGGCTCGGCACCAATGCAGAGCACACGCAGCTTCGTATCGCGACGAGGGTCAACCCCCTCTTCACGCATCACCTCATAGACACGCGAGGCATACGAAGGAATGGCATGCAGCACAGTGGTGCCAAAGTCACGGATGAACTTGATCTGGCGCTTCGTGTTGCCGGCAGCGGCAGGGACGGTGAGCATCCCCACCCTCTCTGCACCGTACTGGAAGCCCAGTCCGGCAGTGAACATGCCATAGCCAGCCGAATTTTGGAACACATCCTCCGGACGCGATCCCACCATCCACAGACAGCGTGCCACGGCCTTGGCCCACTCGTCGAGGTCGCGCTGCGTGTGCAGCACAACGGTGGGGTTGCCGGTCGTACCACTCGACGAGTGCAGACGCACACACTCCTTCATAGGCACAGAGGCCAATCCGAAGGGATAATGCTCACGCAGGTCGTCCTTGGTGGTAAATGGCAGTTTCTTTACATCGTCGAGTGTACGAATGTCATCGGGCGTGATGCCCAGTTCCTTGAAACGCTCACGATAGAACTCAGAGTTCATGCAGTGGCGCACGGTTTTCTGTAGACGTTCCAGCTGAAGAGCTTCCAACTGGTCTCTTGACATGGTCTCGAATTCAGGCTCGAAATAGGGAGAATATTGTTCCATCAGATAAAATTACAGGAGATTGTTACGTTCGATATCCTTGAAGTAGCGATAGGTGCCATACTTCAGCTCTTCGCAGGCTGCATCGTCGGCAACGATGATGCCGTGCTGGTGCATCTGCAGGGCAGAAATGGTCCACATGTGGTTCACGCTTCCCTCAACGGCAGCCTGCAAAGCGCGGCACTTGGCGTGGCCGTTCACGAGAATCATCACCTCCTTGGCAGCCATCACAGTGCCTACACCAACGGTGAGGGCCGTCTTGGGCACCTTGTTGATGTCGTTGTCGAAGAAGCGGCTGTTGGCAATGATGGTATCGGTGGTGAGGGTCTTCTGACGAGTACGGCTGCTCAGGCTGGAACCCGGCTCATTGAAAGCGATGTGGCCGTCGGGGCCAATGCCGCCAAGGAACAGGTCGATGCCACCGGCATCCTCAATCATCTGCTCATAGTGAGCGCACTCAGCAACAAGGTCGGGAGCATTGCCGTTGAGAATATGGATGTTCTCCTTGGGGCAGTCGATATGATTGAACAGGTTGGTGAACATGAACGAATGGTAGCTCTCGGGATGCTCTTCGGGCAGGCCGACATACTCATCCATGTTGAAGGTGAGCACGTTCTTGAACGACACACGCCCTTCCTGATAAGCCTTCACCAGACCACGATACATACCAATGGGAGAAGAGCCGGTAGGCAATCCCAAGACAAAGGGTTTCTCCTTCGTAGGCTTTGCAGCATTGATACGGTTCACTACATAATTTGCTGCCCATTGTGACATCAAATCATAATTCGGTTCAATAATAAGTCTCATAATTGTGTTTGTTTTTAAATGAAAAAATAAATATAAAGTTTACTTAAACACTTTCTTGACAGTGCCGTCGGCAAGACGGACGATACAGAGGCCCTTCTTCGCTTCACCTACCGACAACTGACGGCCATTCAGGTCGAAGAAGGCGGGCGTCAGTTTGTCTGCATACGAAGCGCGAATCATATCGGTCGGCGTGGGGTCGCCACCCATGAAGTCGAAGGACACAAGACCCTCTTCGCTCATCTTGATATGAGTGATGGGCTTCGACAGCATATAACTGCCCTCGCCGTTCATGGTGATCATCTTGGCAGCAGGTACAGAGGTGTCGGTGAGAGAGTCGAGCGTCTCGCCATCAGCCACGTAAGGATAGGGCGAACCGCTGAGATACAGACTGTTCAACCAAGGCTTGTTGGCATAATGACTCAACCCGTTGTCCTTGACAAAACTGACCCAAGCATTGTAATCCATATTGTCGGCATTGATAAGGGAGTAGTTGAACGGCGCGTTCTTGGTGCCATTCAAATTGTTATTCTCCCATCTCTTTGCATTGTAGTTGACATGATAGATGACAAGACCCTTTCCGGGCAGGCCCAAATCCCATCCTGACCACTGACGGTTCTCCAACAACAGATACTCGGAATCCGTATGCTTGACTTGGTAGACGACTCCACCATCAGCAACAGGCTTCAAATCGACAACAGAAGAGGGAGCAGTGAGCTCGACAGGAGTCAACCAGCCTAACAACATCTTCTCCAATGGCGACAGATTTGGCGGACACCATCCATAATTGGTGAAATTGCCTCCATCCATCAAGTCCCATTCGTCAACAGCCGAATATGTCCAGTTTGGCACGGGATAGATGTCGGGCAGTCCGAAGCAATGCAGATACTCATGGCAAATGGTGCCCAATCCGCACGACGACGGATTTTTTGAAGGCCACAGCTCGGCACTTGACGAATGATAATTGATCTTCTTTCCGTCAGGCGTAGTGATTGCAGGGGAAATATCGCCCGACGAAGGCCATACATATCCGTATACGGTCGAAATGTTGCCCGTATAGCCTGCATGTATGAAGATCACTTGCTCTATCGCGCCATCGTTATTCCAGTCGTATGGCGAGAAGTCCATATTCGGATATTCGGCAAAGAGCATCCTAACGGCATCGTTCTCCGCCTGAGACTGATAGTTCTTCGTATTGGAATCAGGATTCTCATAAGGCTGCGCCTTCTCACTGACGGTATAAGGACCGAAGACATCAAAGACAACATTGAACTTGCCGTTCGACTGGTCGCGCAGATATTCGGCCACACAGCCTACGCCGTTGCGCTGATTATAGCCCGTCTCATTGAACAGGCTATTGTAAGTGGCCTTAGGATCGTCCATGGAGAACATGACATTGTCGCCTCCATAGTTGATCAGAATGACCAACTGCCTGAATGTGCGATTCGGATCCCACGCATTATAGTACGGACGCATCCTGCGCACTGAGGGGGCGCGATTGGCAGCACCATCAGCCGTCATGTCGGGCATACAGCCGCCTCGGAGAATCTCAAACTCTTGTGCCGATACGGATAAAGGCAAAAGAGCAAAGAAAATCAAAGGCAAGACTCCTTTTAACACACCCTTTAGCATTGACAAGATAATGTTTGTCTTCATTGTTTAACTTTTGTTTGGTATATCTTCTTATTTCTTACAGGGAGCCCACGGCTTCAGCTGCTTGAAGAAGTCGTTGCCCTTGTCGTCGACGAGAATAAAGGCGGGGAAGTCCTCAACATCAATCTTCCAGATAGCCTCCATACCCAATTCGGGATATTCCACACACTCAATCGACTTGATGCTCGACTGAGAAAGGACTGCTGCCACGCCGCCGATGGTGCCCAGATAGAAGCCGCCATGCTTCTTACAGGCCTCAGTAACCACATCGCTGCGGTTGCCCTTGGCAATCATCACAAGCGAGGCACCGTTAGCCTGGAACTCGTCAACGTATGGATCCATGCGGTTGGCCGTTGTCGGGCCCATGGAACCGCAGGGATAACCTTCGGGGGTCTTGGCAGGTCCGGCATAGAGAACAGGATATTTCTTGAAGTAGTCGGGCATGCCCTCACCTGCATCGAGACGAGCCTTCAGCTTGGCATGGGCAATGTCGCGGGCCACGATGATGGTACCCTTCAGGTTGAC
>CAMYVQ010000084.1 GCA_947302435.1 uncultured Prevotella sp.
AAATGGGGCTAAGCACATACGAGTACGCCTTCTATACCGCAGTGGCCAATAATGAAAGTGCCAAGGAACTGATGGGCAAGGACAAACTGCGTGAACTGGCTGTCGTGCTGACAGAAACCATCCGTAAGAACGCCTCCATCGACTGGACTATCAAGGAGAATGTAAGGGCTAAGATGAAGGTTGCAGTCAAGCGACTGTTACGCCGCTACGGTTATCCGCCCGACATGCAACTATTGGCAACGGAAACTGTACTGAAGCAGGCAGAAAAGATAGCAGAGGAAATCATCAATAATGATTAAGTAGTATTTAAAAAACATTGTCTATGGAATTGATAGAACTGAAAAATGAACAACTGGCGATTCGCATCGCCGAAATGGGAGCGGAGCTCCAGAGTGTGAAAGACAGTAAAGGTAGGGAATATATGTGGCAGGCAGGCGCAGAGTGGCCCCGGCACTCGCCCGTGCTGTTCCCAATCGTGTGCAGTGTGAACAACGACACCTATATTGTGGACGGACAGGAATACCACTTGCCCCGTCACGGATTCGCACGCGACACGATGTTCACCGTCGTCCAGCAGACAAAGGAGAAGGTGACACTGGCACTGCACGATTCGGAAGAGACCCTGAAGGTCTACCCCTTCCGCTTCAACCTTGCCATCACTTACCGTCTGGAAGGCAACACGGTACATGTTATCTGGCATGTGGAGAACACGGACTGCCGCGAGATTCATTTCCAGATAGGCGGACATCCGGCCTTCAACGTCCCCGGTGGCAAATTAGAGGGAAAAATCAAGTTGGACAACGAGGGGCCAATGACCACGTTGAAGAGCTATGCCGACGGCAGTCATGACATGGTGGAAATCCCCTTGGAGGCAGAGCGTGGCGTGATGGCAATCTGCAACGACTTCTTCCGCGACGACAGCGTGAAAATCCACAACTGCCAGACCCATCGCGCCATGCTGATGGATACCGATGGACGTCCGGCAGTGACGGTCGACTACAAGACACCTGTATGCGCTTTCTGGAGCCCCTACGGCAAGCAGGCTCCCTTCGTCTGCATTGAGCCGTGGTATGGCATCGGCGATCCGCGCGATTTCAAGGGCGCATTCAAGGACAAGCCCCTGATGAATCACTTGCTGCCCGGAGCCTCGTTCATGAGCAAATATAGTATTACCATCGGCTGAACGGCATAGCTGGTTTTTACAGCTCCACCACTCGGAAGGAATAAGGAGGAAGGGTGATCTGGTCGCCTAACGTGACGGGATGGCAGTTCAGTTGGCGGTCTTCGGGCTGGCCGCTGAACCCTTCGCCCTTCGCGCCGGAGAGGGAAAGGCCGCGCACATCGAGTTTCAGCTCCACAGGCAGGGCGTTGACCAGTTTCACGTAGGTCTTACCCGTCTTTGAATCCTTCACTACACTGGCACCGAGACGGTAGTCAAGTTCAGGCTTCTGCGATTTGATGGCCGTCGCCACATAGCGGTCGCCACAGTAGTTGCCGAACAGCCGCTGCACCTCGTAGGCAGGTGTGGTGCGCACAGTGGTGTTGCTGAAGTAGATCATGTCGGGATTCCAGTTTGAATGGCCGTCCTTGCAGAGCATGGGGGCGTATGAGCTCATCACCACCACATCGGCATTGCGTTCGAGATCCGTCATGTAGAGAGCCTCGGCCAATGCCGTTTCCACATTTGGCCGCTTCATGTTTGTAGAAGCCGCCCACTCACCGAGATAGACCTTGGGAGCACGACGGTCGTAGCTGTCGTAGTAGTCGCGGTGATGGAGGAACCACCCCGTCGATTCATAGTAGTGCTCGTCGGTCATATATTGCAGTTTGGGATGCTTCTTCGTGAAGTCCCATCCCTCAATATAGTCGGCTGAAGGTGTGTGGAAGGGGCCTACCGTTCCGCAAATTTTCAGATCCGGGTACTTCGCTAAAATGCCACGGCAGATCATCTCATAACGCTCCTCAAACACCGTAGAGATAATATCCTCGTTGCCGATGCCCAAGTATTTCAGATTAAAAGGTTCAGGATGACCGGCATCGGCACGCATCTTCGCCCATTTGGAAGTGGCGGGGTCGCCATTGGCCCATTCAATGAGGTTGCAAAGCTCTTCGATATAAGCCGGCATATCGGCCATGGGGATGCCGCCCTGCTGTCCGCCAATACCCTGCGCATTGTTGGCTGAGTTCTGGCAAGGCACGCCGGCAGCCAGCACGGGCAAGGGTTCTGCACCGATGTCCTCGCAGAACTGGAAATACTCGTAGAAGCCGAGGCCGCGTGTCTGGTGGTAGTGCCAGATGTTGAAATCGGGCTTGCGCTCCTGAAGAGGCCCGACCGTGTGGTTCCAGTGGTAGATGTTCTCCAACCCCTGTCCATGGCTCATGCAACCGCCGGGGAAGCGCACGAACTTCGGCTTCAGCCGGGCGATGGTCTCTGCCAGATCCTTTCGCAAACCGTTCTTACGCCCCATGAACGTCTCCTGTGGGAAAAGGGACACCATGTCGACACCCACCTGTACCGACTTCTGTGGGATGATGGCCAGACGGGCCTTTTCGTCGGTGTCCTTCGCTGTAAGCACGGTAGAGAACTGCTGCCAACCGCTGGCTTGGGTCTTCAGTTTACTCTTGGCGAGCACAGTGCCGTCCTGCCCTACCAACTGTATCAGGAAGTTCTGTTTCTGACCGCCAGCAGACACATACATGGAAAAGTCGTACTTCTTGCCTTTTTCGATAGCGATGCCGTCCCATCCCTCGTTCCAGAGGGTGTCCTGCGAAAGCATGGCATAGTGTGGGTTGTTCGGATGCAGGGGATGGCTGGTGGCAATCTCAATGGGTTTTGCCGAATGCCAGGCAGTGGTGGCGTTCCAGCCGCCATGGTCTTTCTCCGTGTACTCAAAGTCGCGGTTCTGTATCAGCTCGGCATAGAGGCCGCCGTCGGCAGCGTAGCTGATGTCCTCGAAGAAGATGCCGACCAGTTTGTCACTGATGGGTTTCTGACGGTTCAAGTCGACGGTGAGCGTGGCACTGAGAGGCTCTTTCAGCCAACTCAGTTTGCTGGCATCGTCGTGCATGCGCTCACTGCTCATGCGGTAATCCTCCCCCCTCTCCTTGAAATGGCTGGCCAATGCGCCGAACTCCTGTTCGCTCAGGTCAAAGAGATAGCCCTCGTTCAGCTTGCCGCCGACAGTCGCCGTATCGCGCAGCCAAGCAGCATCGTCGATCTGGCTGGGTTCGTCTTTGGAGAAATGGCGGAAGTCGGCCGATGCAGAGACGAAGCGCTTGCCCTCCGACGAACGGTAATAGACATCGAAAGTGCCGTCGTCCTCGTTCTCGAAGACCACAGGCTCCTTGCAATTACGGGTCGTCATGATGGGATAGTCCTGTGGCCGCCAGGTGATGAGATCCCGGCTATAGGCAGCGGCAAAAAGCGGCGCATAGTCGTTCACCTGGAAAACCAGTCGCCATGTGCCGTCTTGGGCGCGACAGACGCAGGGGGCGTGCATCTTCTTCTCCGGACCCCATGTGCCGTAGTCGCTGGAACAGAGCTGTCCCATATCGTGCCAGCCAAGAGAGTCGCTATAAGCAATACGCAGTCCGGCATCGGATTTGGGACTATAGATGAATACTTGCTGCTGGGCAGCGACAGGAATGGCAAGGGAAAGGAGCAGTGAGAAAACGAGATGCTTCATGAATGACGGATTTGGAATGATGGACGATGGGAATTAGTCGTAGACTTTCACTTCGCGCTGACCGCGAAGCACGGCGAGGGCGTTGAGGGCAAGAGCCTCCATCTCGTCTTCGCCGGGGAAGCAATAGACGGGGGCAAGGAAGTCGATGCGCTTGCGCAACCGGCTGATGACATACTCCGAACGGGCCAGTCCGCCCGTGAGAAGAATGGCATCGACCTTGCCAAAGAGCACGGCTCCCAGTCCACAGATGTTCTTTGCAATGTGATAGATCATGGCGTTCAGGATGAGCTCGGCCCGCGTGTCGCCGTCGGCAATGCGCCGTTCCACCTCGCGCACGTCGGCAGTGCCTAAGTGCGCGTTCAGCCCCGCCTTTCCGGCAATGCGCTTCAGCAACTGCTTCTCTGTGTATTTTCCACTGAAACAGAGGCGGATCAGGTCGACGGCAGGGAGACTTCCGGCACGTTCCGGCGAGAACGGCCCCTCACCGTCGAGGGCATTGTTGGCATCGACGGCCCTTCCGTGGTCGTGGGCAGCCACTGAAATACCACCGCCCATGTGACAGACGATCAGGTTCAGATCCTCGTAGCACTTGCCGATGCCAGCGGCATAGCGACGGGCGATGGCACGCTGGTTCAGGGCGTGCCAGATGCAGATGCGCCCCATGAGCGGCGAACCCGAAATGCGTGCATAGTCGTTCAGCTCGTCGACCACGCCGGGGTCGGCAATAAACGAGCGGCAACCGGGAATCTGCGATGCGATGTCGTGGGCAATCAGGCAGCCCAAATTGCAGGCGTGGTTGTGCATGGCGATGCCGCTGTAGGTGTCCTCCAGCATGGCATCGTTGATCTCATAGACACCGCCGGCGATGGGCTTCACCAGTCCGCCGCGACCTATCACGGCATCAAACTCCAAAGGCACGTCGACACGCTGCAGCTCGTCGAGCACCAACTGCTTGCGGTAGTCGTGCTGCTCAATGACATCGTCGAACTTCGACAGTTCTTCCTGGGTATGGCTGATGCTCCGCACCACGATGGGGTACTCGTCTTCATAGACGGCCATCTTGGTCGAAGTGGAGCCGGGGTTGATTGCTAAGATGAGCATTTTTTTAAGGGGCTTGGGGACTCATAGACTGGCGAGTGCCAGCGAAAGGAACTTGTTGTCGGGACTGTCGCCGCGCGAGGGCAGCACCACGGGCACCAACGGGCCGCAGAGCATGGCCGCAGTCTCGGCATGGCAGAAACAGGTGATGGTCTTGTAGAACACGTTGCCAGCCTGTATGTCGGGGAAGATGACGGCATCGGCACGGCCTTCGAGCGGCGAGCTGATGCCCTTCTTGTGCAGGGCTTCAGGCGAGAAGCAAGTCTTCAGGTCGAGCGGCCCGTCAACGATGCAGCGACCGAAAGCACCCGTCTCGGCCTTGGCAATCAGTTCCTTATACTCCACGGTGAAGGGGAAATGCTTCTCATTGACTTTCTCCGTGCAGTTGATAAGACCCACGCGCGGCTCTTCGATGCCTAAACGGTGCATCAGCTGCAAAGCATACTTCAACTGCTCTTCGCGCTGTTCAGCCGTAGGATGGGGAATGACGGCCACGTCGGTGCAGTAGATCAGCTTGTCGTAGCCAGGCACCTGGGCACAGGTGAGATGGGTCAGCACCCGGCCTTTCGGCAGGATTCCCGTCTCCTTGTTGAGCACGGCACGCAGCAGGTTATCGGTATTGATCAGACCTTTCATGATCACATCGACCTCGCCATTACGGGCCATGGCCACTGCCTTGGCAGCCGCCGCGTCGGCATCGTCGTCGTCGAGCATGACGGCTTCAATAAAACCAGCCTCAACGGCCTTCTTGACGGCCCCCTGTGTCGACTCGTCGCGCGGACAAATCACGGCCACACGCTTCCGCTCACCGCGCTGTTGCAGGTGGGCAATCAGTTCCTCGAAATTGGATATTGTGTTCATAGTTGTCACAAAAAAAACGAAAAATTCAACTCTTGGTGCAAAGATACTGATCATTTAATAAATTTGCAAACTTTTGTCCGCTTTTTATTTAATCAATTAAAGGTTTGTTCAACATTTATATTCGGAAAGGCTCAAATATATTTGGCTTTTCGCTCGACTTTTCGTAACTTTGCAAGAATTCTCAGCTTTTCTTTGTATAAAGGCAGTCTGGGGGATTGAGGAAAAACTGGGTTACGAATTGGAGACCGTAATGACATGTTGCATACAGGAATCACTTATTCACCTTCAAAAGGTAATTCACCCAAATACTTGTCAAAGTCACTCTGGAACAAACGATCCTGTACGATGCGGTACTTCTCAAATTCTGTCTCGGCATGTTCTTTGGCCTCTTCCG
>CAMYVQ010000085.1 GCA_947302435.1 uncultured Prevotella sp.
TCCTCTTTAGAGAATGAAAATCTCTCGTCCTAACCGATAGACGAAGGGACCATCGTTAAAGCGGGTGCAAAGGTAGTGCTTTTTCTCCGTTTGACCAAACTTTTCGACTAAAAAACGTCAAATAGCCTGTTCATTTAATATATTTTTGGATTTTAATGCTTCTTTCACACCCGCTTTAACCATCTTATGCTGTTGCTTTTTTGTACTTTTTGACCTCTGTGAAGATTACGAAAATGATCAGCAGAAGCAACACGCCAAGGGATACGTATGCAATCGTCTCAGTACGGTCGATGGTCTTGGGGAAGAACGACAGCACCACCTCATGCTCGCCAGGCTCAACCGACAAGGCGCGCAACACGTAGTCCACGCGTCCCAGCTCGGCCTCCTGTCCATCGATAGTGGCGGTCCAACCCGGATAATAGATCTCTGAGAACACCACGACTCCACCCTGTCCTGAACGCACACGGTAGGTGAGCTGGTTTGGCTCATACTTCTCGATGGTGACCACACTCAGCGAATCCTGAAGACGGCTCTCACCCAGCACGCCATCAAATTTCTTGTCGGCCACGGCTACATGGCGCAGGGGTATCTGCGAGAGGGCGTCAAGCTCCTGATTGGCATTCTCCACATATTCCACCTTGTCAACGAGCCAAGCGTTGCCGTAGGTATAGGGATTCTGCACAGGCACCGTCTGTCCCGACTGGAGGGGCATAATGACATAGCGCATGTTGAGCATATTGAGCACAGGGAACAGACTGTCACCGTTGACCTTCGTCATATCACCGGCAGACGTGGAGATGGCACGGAAGAGAGCCGACATCTCTGTGGAGATATGTTGATCGATCAGTTCCTGATAGCGGCGCAACTTTGCGGCATGATAGCCACCGATGCTCTTGTGGTAGTAGCTGGTTTCGTTCTCGTTGAACGTGTTGCTGGCCAGATTCAGCACACGGTAGTCGAGGGTCTTGTCCTGTAGGATGAGCTGGTCAGTCTGAGTCATCGGCTGAATCTTTTCACGCTCGGACTTCGGCACAAACATGGCATCGTTCAGATAACGCTTGTTGATCTGCCAAAGGTCGAACAGACAGAGCGCGATGAGGATGAACGCCATCGGCTTCAGCTGTAGCTTGCGAGCCTTGTAGAGCAGCATCACGAACGCGCCAATCAGGATGACGGCAAACGAACGCCATGCATCGGCGGTCAGCATGGACTGGCGCATCTCTGTCAGGTTCTGCATCAGCGGAGCGATGTGCTCCTGTGGCAGTCCTTGCAGGGCCTGCGCCTCCTGCGTGGAGATGAAACTGCTGAAAAACAACGAGGGGAAGAGGGCCATGAGCAGAGCGGCTCCCGCAGTAAGCGCGAAAGAGACAAGGAAATACTTCTGTAGGTTTTCTTTCCGCTCAACCCACTCCTTCAGTGCCAGCATGGCCAGCAGAGGAATGGTAAACTCGGCAATGACAAGAATGGAGGCCACAGTGCGGAACTTGGCATACATCGGCATGTGGTCGAGGAAAAAGTCGGTGAATCCCATGAAGTTCTTGCCCCACGAAAGCAGGACCGACAGGATGGTGACTCCCAGAAGTGCCCATTTCATAGGGCCTTTTACGATGAACAGGCCCAGAATGAAGAGGAACATCACGAAGGCACCCACATAGACGGGGCCGCTCGTTCCGGGCTGTTCGCCCCAATACTGACCCAACTGCTGATAGATTGGGACATATTGCGGATTGGCTTTCTCCATGGCCGTCTTGTTCATCGAAAGAGGCATCGAGGCACCGCCCTTGGCATTGGGTACAAGGAGTGTCCACGTCTCGTCGATGCCGTAAGACCATTGTGTGATATAGTCACGGTCGAGCCCGCTCGATGTCTGGTTGGCGGCATTCGCCTTCACCAGCTCGCTCTTGCCGCGCATGGTTTCCTGTCCGTACTCCCATGTGTGGTAAAGGTTCGAGATATTGACCAGGATGCCCAAGACTCCGCCCAGTATACAGATGCCAGTCGCCTTTAGCCAGTGCATGTATTGCTTCTGACGGACGGCATCTGTCAGATAGGCAAGAAGCATGAAGAAGATGATGAACAGATAGTAATAGGTCATCTGCACATGGTTGGCATGCACTTCAAAGGCGGCAAAGATCGCCGTGAGCAGCAAGCCCCAGAGATATTTCCCCTTATAGGCCAGCACAATACCGGCAATCATCGGGGGCAGATAGGCCAATGCCCACACTTTCCAGATGTGGCCGGCGGCAATGATAATCAGGAAATAGGTGCTGAACGCCCAGAGGACAGAGCCTAACGCGGCCAAATGCTGACGGAAGTCGAAGGCGCGCAGCAAGATATAGAAGCCCAAGAGGTAGACAAACAGATACCATACGTTTTCAGGCAGCCCCAAATGATAGACTTTCTCTAATGTGGTGAGTGTCGTCGACGAATCATAACTTGGCGAGATCTGATAGTTGGGCATTCCCGAGAAGAGTGCATTGGTCCAACGGGTCGTCTCGCCAGTACGGCGCTCATAGTCAACTCTTTCCTGGGCAGCACCGATACCCGCCGACGAGTCGTGGCGGAAAAGGATACGTCCCTCAAAATCTGCCGGGAAAAAATAGGCGAAGGAAAGAACAACAAAAAACAGGATGGCCAGCACATCTGGCAGGCATTTCTTGAATAAATTCATATTGTTTTATTTAATGAGCGGCAAAGTTACAAAGTTTTTTCGTAACCATGTAAAAAAAACACAAGTTTTCTTTAAATCAAGGTTTGGCGTGATTAATAATATAATAGGATTAACCATCAAGGAGTCGCCACTTTCAACAAAAACAATCTTATTTTTCTTGGCGTTTTCATATATTTACAGTACCTTTGCGGCCTTAAATGCAAAAATTATTTATTTATTCAGGCAATTTGATTTCATTATGAGTGTATTATTTTTTACTATTATTTTTCTATTAGTTGCTTTCGGCATTTGTTTATTATTAGTTCATCGTCACTACATAAAGCTTATGGATGTAGCCGTCAAGCGCGCTCAGAAAAGCGAGCAACTGAAGTCGGTGTTCATTGAAAACATCAGCCGTACCCTCCGCTCGCCGTTGAACGCCATCACAGGCCTTTGCGACATGATTCTTGAGGAAAAAGACGAAAACATGCAACCTGACCAAGTGAAGAAATTAGTGACCGATATTAATGACAGCACAAAGGAGTTAACTGATTTTGTCATGCAGCTTCACGAAATGTCCAAGTTTGAAGGTGTCACTCCATCCTTCACGTTCATAGAGGTCAACCTTACCGAACTCATGGCATCTTACCGTCGCGAGGCCATGAACTATACCAAGCCCGATGTCACCGTCCGCGTCACCTCTGACCTTTCGCCTCATTGCAGGGCTATCCTTGACACCAATCTCATGCACCAGCTGATGATGCATCTGCTGACGAACGCTGCAAATCACGTCACACAGGGCGACATCTTCATCAGATACCGCTGTGAACGCAGAGGTCTGAAAGTGTCTATCAGCTATACAGGCATGGGACAAGCCGAGATAGTGGGTACCGACATTTATTCATTCCTCCAGAAAGAAAATGCCCTGAAAGACGCAGACAAGTCTTCTATCTACGGACTCGCCATCTGTAGGGCTATTGTCGATATGCTTGGAGGTGAGTTCCTCATGGATACGGAATACGACAAGAAGACCGTTGCATCTTTCTGGTTCCCCTGCAAGATGAAAGATGTCTATAAGGACATGTAATTATTTGACCTCATAGCCATAGTTCGCGAAGGACACTCAACGACCGCAGATCGGGGAAGTCGGGTAGATGGAGCCGATAGAACTGCAAGGCCACTTCTATGCAGCGGTAACGCTGCTGACGGTTCAGCCGGAACAGGTGCATCGTGGGATAGTCCATGCGCATCATCAACCGCAGCATGCCAGCCTCTTCGGGCATCAGAAAGTCACGATGCACAGGCGGCAGGGTGCAGAATGAGGCCGCACGCAGGTCGAAATAGAGGGTCGATGGCTGAAGGGTGAACGGCTGTTCCAGATTGGGATAGAAACCGAGGAAGCGCGACAGGTGCATAAGGAACACCAAGTGGAAGTTGGCATAGTCGCTTTCACGCCCGTTAAGCCACTGAATGCTGTTGGCAATATAGTCGAACATCGGCTCGTCCTGTTGCTCACTTCGCAGGGCATGGTAAAGGAACTCGGAGAGGAACAGGCTGATGGACAACTTCGACGGATCGGTGAGCAATGTGGGAAGAGGCAGAAGGATGGCTGCGTCGCGCAACTTCTGCAACTGCGTCTGAGGCCTGATATCACCTTCAATGGAAAGCAGTGTCAACGGCTGGAAATATTGCTTCTTCAGTTTTCCATGCGAGGTTTTCGGAACCCTCACGACACACGACAGCCGTCCCTGTTTACGTGTGTACAGGTCGACAATGAGCTTCTGCTCACCGTATTTTATAGTACGTAGCACAATGGCCTCTGTCGTGATCAGCATTTTCATGGCAAAATTACGATAAAATCCACAAAAAAAACATATTTTGCCCACTTTTTGCATCTTTAATGGAGAAAGCGGACAATATTTGAATAGCAAAGCGGCGCATCCAATCGAATGCGCCGCTTTGCTATTAGGAAAAAATCTGTTTGATCCGTGGTTGTTATTCAGCCTCAGGCTGTGCGGCACGGAAGTTCTCGAGGTCTTCTACCTGGAACGCCTTGATATAGGCACTCTTACCGAGAATATCCTCCTCAGCCATGCGAACATAGACATTGGCACTCTTCTCGAAGAGTTCGGGAGCCTTGGCAGCATCGCGGATGATGAGCAGGCTCATCACCAGCTCGGCAGTCATGTCATAGAGGCGGCGGGCAAGGAAGTCCTGTGCTTCCTGATTCTCCATAGCCTTCACATTGGCGAGAGCCTCCTCGTAGACGGGAATCAGCTTCTCCACGCGGGCCTTGAGGGCAGCAACACAGTCGCTGCATACCAGACCAGCAGCCATCTCCTTGATGTTCTGCAGCATGGTGCCGTTGGTGATATAGCGGATGGCGGCCACCACCTGCAACTGCGTAGTACCCTCGTAGATAGAGAAGATACGGGCATCGCGGAACAGGCGCTGGCTCTTGTACTCCATGATGAAGCCCGAACCACCGTGGATAGAAATAGCATCGTAGGCGTTCTGGTTGGCATACTCAGAGTTCATACCCTTTGCCAACGGGGTGAAGGCATCGGCCAAGCGCTGGTACTTCTTGCACTCCTGCTTCTCTTCGGGGGTGAGCTTACGGTCGCGCTCAATGTCCTCAAGACATTTATAGATGTCCACATAACATGCTGTTTCATAAAGCAGTGAACGACCGGCATCGAGCTTGGCCTTCATACGACTTAGCATGTCGTATACAGCGGGGAAGTTGATGATCTTGTCGCCAAACTGCTGGCGTTCCTTGGCGTATGCCAGACCTTCATTGTAAGCCTCCTGCTCAACACCTACCGACTGTGCAGCGATACCTAAACGGGCACCGTTCATCAGAGCCATCACGTACTTGATCAGACCCAGACGTGTGCTGCCGCAGAGTTCTGCCTTCGCGTTCTTATAAGTCAGCTCACAGGTGGGTGAACCGTGGATACCTAATTTGTGTTCGATGTGACGCACGTTGACACCGCCCTGGCGCTTGTCGTAGATGAACATCGACAGGCCACGACCGTCCTTCGTACCCTCTTCCGAACGGGCCAGCACGAGGTGGATGTCAGAGTCACCATTGGTAATGAAACGCTTCACACCGTTCAGTCGCCAGCAGTTCTCCTTCTCGTCGAAGGTGGCCTTCAGCATCACGCGCTGCAGGTCGGAACCGGCATCAGGCTCGGTCAAGTCCATACTCATGCCCTCACCAGCACAAACACGGGGGATGTACTTTTGGCGCTGTTCCTCGCTACCGAACTCATAGAGTGTGTCGATACAGCTCTGCAGGCTCCAGATGTTCTGGA
>CAMYVQ010000086.1 GCA_947302435.1 uncultured Prevotella sp.
ATTTAAGTAAATGAATAAATTGTTTATCTTCTACCGACTGGTAGTTTTTCTCAATTCTGAAAGGAGTGTTTCCACCAGCTGGTATTTTTGTTCCTTTTTAGGTGGAGCGTTTCCACCAGCTGGTATTTTTATTCCTTTTTGAGTGGAGCGTTTCCACCAGCTGGTATTTTTATTCCTTTTTAGGTGGAGCATCTCCACCAGCTGGTGGGACCTCTCAGGTGGACTGGCACCGTGTGAGGTCCGGCGAAGGGCGCGAGTCTTTAGGGAGAGACTTTTTCTGCATATACGTTTTTCTGTATGTGAAAGAACTCAGGAACTGCGTGCTATTCTTTTACCGAGAACCTATATTCCATGGCGACGGTACCATTGGCCTGCGTCGTGCCGGTGACAATTTCCAGAGGACCGTTAAGCGTTAGAGCTTGACCTGTCCATGTCGAGTTGATTACCTCTGAGAAGATGTTCGCATCGAGTGCGTATGTGCCTGTTCCACGGAAGGTATAGATGTAGCGTTCACGCAATTTGTACACAGTAAATGTTCCCTCCACCGCCTGTTCCATCTCGCCGTCCATCAGTTGGTTGTAGTACTGCTGAGAGTCCTGAACATAACCATTCTCCGCTATCCATCTCATGTGATTATCGAAATCTGAGAAAATAGAGCGAACCTGTTCCATGGTGAGTACCTCTTTGCTGAACTTCTTGGTGATTCTGAAGGTTCCCTCACCCTGATTGAGCTCTTTGTCGTATGTACCCGTCATCTTGAATTCTGCATCGCTGAAGTTGATGGTGCCGTCGGCGTCGGGCTTGACCGTCTTATGTGACCGCATCACCTCTGTCACACCGTCGGTCCAGTTGTCGTAGTAGATGCCGTCGGCAGGGTGGAGCTTATGTGGCGACCATTCATGCGTCTGCTTGGCATAAATGTACCTACAATACTCTGGCAGGCCTATGTGCTTGAAGGACGGTTCGAGAGTCACCAGATATTGGTCAACGAGCACTTCTTCTGCCTTATACTCTGCCAGGTCGATTTCGTTCCTGGCGGTTTCCTTTGTATAGCCGAAACGCAGGTTCTTAAGCTCCAGCTCCAGCAGCACGTCGCCCTTGCCGTTCACCACTTCAATCTCGGGTGTCAATCCCATGTCGAACATGGCGAAGACGCGTGCCGAGAGACTGCCCGAACCGTCTTCCAAGAGCCGCAGTTCCCACGCCTCTTTGTCTGGTATGGATTCAGGCATGTTCTTGAAGCGTACCTTGCAGTAGGCGTAGCGTGATTTGCCGTCCTTCGCCTCCGAGTCACTGAACGAGAGCATCACCACCTTGTTCAGCTCCTTGGTGTACTTTTCCATCTGCTCCATACACTGGTCGTACATCTGGTCTTCCATGCGGTTCTTGATGGCCCTGAATACACTCTTCAGATAGCCGTCGTAGAGCTGTTCGCGATAGTTGTTGGAGAGTTCGCGTTTGATGCTCTCATTCAAACCACCACCGCCTGTCCAACCCATGTTTTTTGCCTGGTTCATATAGTAGGACACCACACTCTCGTCATTCCAGAATTTCCACACATAGTTCTGCACCTCCTGGTCGATGGCGGCATTGAGTGTCTCGCCCGTCAGCTCCTTGCGCTGGAAGATGGGCCACATCACGTTGAACCAATCTCGCGGACCGCGATAGCCTTCATGACCTTTCGAATAGTACATGTCGTAGGCGGCACGGTAGATGTCCTTGCGACCCTCCCAGGCTGTGGTAGCAAACTTGTTGAGCGCATAGTCGAGCATGGCCACACTGGCCAGCGAGCCACGCAGGATGGCGTTTCCGCAGTAGTGGGTGGCCCACGCCATGGCTTGCGACATACATAACTTCAGCGACTGACCTGCCACCTGTGCGTCGTTGCCCTCGTAATCGCTACGGATAATCTGATAGACACTCAGCACCGTACCGAGGTTGCCCAGAATATCGGTAAACTCGTCGAGATTGGGACGGTTCAGTCCCAGTCCCAACAGTGCCTGATAGGTAACGTCCAGGCCCAGCGACTGCGCCGTGGAGGCTTGATTTGCAAACTCGTCCATCAATTTGCCGGCAGGATTGTCGGAGTAGCAGATATGAGCAAGCATTTTGGCATAGAAGTCGAGCGACTCGAGAGGAGTGGGAATGTAACAGCCCTTAATCCATGCACCGCGCGTATACTTTTTTTCGATTTCAAAACCGGCATATTCCGACAGGTGTGACGTCTTGATAACCAACTCACCCGTGGCATTGTCGTAGTAGTGGTTCACGGGTTGCCACTCACCCACGGAGCGGTTGTAGTAGGCCGCCACGGGGACGCTGCCCGACGACACGCGCATGGGCAGACGAATCTCCACCACGCCATTCAGCTCATGCTGACCGCCGAGGTCGAAGTCGTAGGCCACGACCGAACTGACGTTCAGGTCCTCTGTCTGCAGTTGCGGCAACCCCTTGGCCTTCTTCACCGTCAGCGTCTGGTCGCCATCGATGCAGCCGGCATCGAAGTTCACGGTATACTGCGGAGTGACCACGGCGCGATGCAACTCGTCGAGTTGGAAGTTGTTGGTGTTGATGGCTGGCGAGTAGTCGGCCCGCTTCCAAGAAATAGTCTTGATGTCGGTGCTGCGCAGCCGCTTCGAGGTGTAGGTCTGACGTCCGCGCACGTTGATGACGGTGTAGCCGCTCTCATAGCCCACGTCGCGTATACTTGCCATCAGGTAGCTGGTAATGCTACCGTCCTTCATCTCCACATCCATCTGGTACTGGGGCTGTGCCTGACCTGTAACGATGCAGCACAGCATACATAATATGATATATAGTCTTGTCTTCATAGCTGTTTATTTCTTGATTTGAACCTTAAACGAAGTGCTGCCAGCCTTGACCACATAGATGGTTCCCGATGTTCCTGTAACGTAGAGTACAGCGCGGCCGTTGCCGTCGGCAGTCGCGCTACTGAACATCAGCCCGTCCACACTATATAATGCTGCTGAGGATCCTGCCGCAAGACCTGAAATTTCTATGGTGTTGCCGACAACCTTAAAGCGGAGGTTTTTGCCGGTTGCATCATCGGTACGGATGTCGTCTATGCCTGTGGGGTCATAGACTTTGCGGAACTCAATGCCGCGCACCATGTCTGTACTATAATGGATAGTTATATCAGCATCGTCGGAGGTGAGGATGTATTCACGTCCTCCAAGGAAGTAGCCTTCTTCGTCGTAATGCGATTCCAGGTCGTAGGTCAGCACGGGATTCTTTGAGAACAAGAACTCATTGTAATAGCCATTATCTGAACCGAGGACTACATAGAGGGCATTCTTATAGAAGTCGGGATCGATGCCACTCTCAGGGTCATCACCAATAAGATTCTCCTCCAAGTCTTCCACAATCTCACCGAACTCTGCCCATCCTGCCACAGCCTGGTAGGCCTCCTTACAGCCGGGCAGCACATGCAGACGGGCCTGATTGTAGGAATAACGGTTGGCCACATTGAACGTGCCTGCAGTAATAGCCTGTGGCTGCGGGGCATAGTTGTACACCTCAACCAGTTTTTCGCAGGCATAGAAGGCACGGTCGGGGATAGTTTCTACGGAGGCAGGAATGGTGAGATTGTAGAGTCCGCTGCAACCTTGGAAGGCACAGGAGTCTATCACTGTCACGCCTTCAGGAACCATAAACTCATCGCGCGGTCCGTAACTGTACGAATCTTGCTTATAAGAGGAGCACAAATAGAGCGTGTTCATGTCTTTGCTGTACAAGGCACCGTCAACACCTACGAAATTGTTGTTGCCTTCATCGACGGTAATTTTCTCCAGAACATGGCTTCTGATGGCACACTTGCCCATCTTCCGCAGCTTCGGACCGATATGGATGCTCTGGATGGAACCAGTGAGAGCATAATCGCCCATCTCCTCTATTTCATCTAAAATTACAGAGGAATTTTTGATGCCGCTCATGCCATAGTCGCCCAACTTGGTGATGATGCTTTCTGGCCACACGTTAGCAGCCGTGATGGCGTGGTTGCCAACGGTGATACCGTGATGCGGCAGGTGCAGTTCCTGCAAGTTGCATCGCAAAGCTCTGTCCTCAATAGTGAAGACAGAGGCGGGCAGTTCCACAGTATTCAGGTTCGGGCAACCCTCAAAGGCACCTTCACCGATGGTTGCCACACCTTCCTGGATGGTCACCTGCGAAAGCTGACTATGATAGAACAGTTCTGTAGGTATGCGCTTGATAGTAGCAGGGATGGTGAAAGTCTGTATGGCCGTTCCGGCGAAAGCAGCTTCCCCAAGGTAGTCTATTTGTGCCGGCACGTTAATGCTACTCAGACTGGTGCATCCGCTGAATGCCTGCTTACCGATGGTCCGGATGTCGTCGGGCAGAACTACGGCTGTCAGGGTGTCGTTGTTCATACAGGCCTGCTCACCAATAGCAGTAACAGGGTAGGCCTCGCCCTTGCTGTTGGTGAATGTAGCGGGGATAGTCACCTCGCCCGAAAGGTCAATACAGGAGACTATCGCCTCACCATTTTCCACCTGATAACATATACCATCTTTAGATTCGCTGTAGGCGGGAACAATACCGTAAATCGGCAGACCGCCCATGCCTAAAAATTGATAATAGCCATCGGCCTGACCTCCCCAGCCAAGACTGTAATGGTAAAAGCCGTTGCTGGTGTATCCATCGCATACAACACCATGTGAAGCAAATAAGCCAAAATCCTCTGGTGTCAGCAGGACAGACCTATAGAAGGGACGGTGTGCCTCAAGCTCCGCGTGTAGTACCTCCGTAATGTCATAGGTGTCTTCTGAAATCTGAACCGGCTCTTTCAGGGGAGCAATCTTATAGTCGAAGAATCTTTTAAGCGGCTCTTCACTTGGAGCAGCAGATGTTCCCTCTTCACCTCCGTAACGAGCCTCAAAGGCAATACCCAAATCCCTCATCAGTACGGCCACGGCATGACCCTGTGCCTCGGTGTAGCCATTGCTGTAGTCATCAATCATGTTGGCCCAGTCATATACCGAGTTGCTGAAACTGCCGGAAAGACTACAATATGTGTCAATTGTGGGATTCCAATGGTAGCTGTGCTTGCCACGTCCCTTGACGGGCCACTGCCAGTAGTTCATAATCTGCGCCATAGCTGTGATGACGCAGCCGGTACAGCCACGCCCGTCGCCAACATTCTTCGGACAGAGGTCGTTGTAGGGCGCATACTGGCTCCACCTGGTTTTCAGGAATGGAGCAACTATCACCTCGCCGATGCCTTCATTGTCTGCCCCTGTTGCTTGTGCAGCCCTGGCCTTGAGTTTAGCAGCCTTGGCAGGGTGGCGTCGCAGGTCATTGATCTCGATGCTGTAGCGCGACAGCATAGCCTTCAGGGCGCAGGGAGCATTTTCGTAGTCGAACGTGCCGTTGTCGCAGTAGCCCAACACCGGATTGGTCACAACGTCGTCACCAGCCACGATGACAAAGCTGTGTGTGGACTCGTCGTTGAACACATAGAGGTCAGTACGCTGTCCCCACTGCGCCTTATAAGCCAGTTTGGGTCGCACCATCCGCGGTGCCTTGCGAACTGCCGACCGCGCCCTGTGACCATCGTAGGCCATCACACGTGATGCCAGCTCCAGTGCCTGCTCCTCGCTGATATTGTCAGCCCAAACAGTGGTCGCAGCCGTCAGCCAGAGGAGTAGCAGAGTGAATAGTTTCCTGATTTCCATTATCGTTATTGTTTTAGGATTATACATGGTAGATAGTTACACACGAAAAGCGGCACGCCGTGCTCCCTTCTTCAGGGACACAACGTGCCGTATATAGTACTAAACGCTGAGGCGCAAAAGTTTTGTTCGCTAAATGAACTGGGGGGGGTAAGTTTTTGCATAAAGCTAAACTTTTAATAAGTCTTTTACAGAATATATCTTACTCATGGCCTCGAACGAGAAATACTGGTCGTCCATGATCATCCAGTCCTC
>CAMYVQ010000087.1 GCA_947302435.1 uncultured Prevotella sp.
CCTCGAAATATAGTAGATAAAGCGACAGCTTTCTGGACTCTTCAAAAATCGCCAAATAAAATGAGACGCAGAAAGACTGCTGTTAGCTCACATCATATAGCAATATGGATGTGGGCTTTAGCGGTTTCATCTGCGTCGGGGTGTTTGGCGATACCTTGAAGAGAGATGTTTTTGCCGCTATCGCCCCGCATCCTTTTTTAAGAATCTCGATATTTACTATATTTTAATCAATTACAGAATATGAGGTACAAAAATGAAGACCCGGAAAATCTGGGCCGACTTGGTGGCTTGCTGCCCGCTGAAGTCCTGAAGATGTTGAATGAACTGTTGGAACAGTTGCATCAGGCAGACTATATCAATCAAGGAAGCAAAATCGAAATAGTATATGTCGCCTCTGGCGGACAGCATGTAGATAAGGTGGAGAGGCAGTATATAGGAAGCCCCTCCCCCGACCCCTCCTCTGTTAGGGCCTCTCCCCCTGACCCCTCATTCCCGAGCAGAGCTCGCCTACCCGTAGCCTTTCCCGTGAGAGAGGGGAGTGCAAAGGGTGTGGAGAGTAAAGAGGGGTATAGAGAGGGGATTTGCCAATGCATCGCGCAACTGATGGAGGAACGGGTGGGTGATGGGTCACTGTTCAACCGGCAAAGTCATTGGCAGGCGGTGTACCGTATTTTGGTGGACAAGGGCTATTGTCGTGACTCGGACTTCGACGGTTTCGATGCATTCATTCGCGCAGTGATGCCGGAGAAGGTGAACAAGCCGTACAGGAAGGACTCGGTGAAGATTATCAGCCAGACAGATTTCAACAAGCCCTTCGACAAATGGAGGTATGAGTCGAAGACCTCAGGCACCCGTAAGCCCTTTGAACGTATGTGTGCCGTAGCCGGACGTTTCAAGGAACTATTAGAAGAACAGGGATTGTAGAAGAACCTCAAAGCAGCATAGTCATATACAGGGGTAGATACACCAGCCCATCCTTTACCTCCACATCCTTCGTGTGAAGAACATACGGCGTATTCAAGTATTGTCCAAACTTCTTGATGCATTTGTTGATGGAAGTCAGCGTATAGTTCGTACCGCTCTTCACTTCTATCGGTGAGATATTATGCCGCGAAGTCACCACTTCCTTTTGGATGAGGAAATCCACCTGCATCCGGTTCTCGGCTTCCTCCTTGTCGTAGTTAGAATAGAAGAACATTCGTTTCCTGCCGCTTTCAACATCTGTGCCACAATGTTTTCCACCAACATTCCCTTCAATCATCAGTGCTGTCGTGCCATCCTTCTCTTGCTTCCATTGGACTAACTTATCATAAATCTTGCGTCTCATAATCACGTTTCCTAAGATTTTTAGACATGAGTTTATACACCTTTCCGCGATTTTTACTATTTCTAAGCGCAAAGGTAAGCCATTTCCACGGAACTGCCAAAAATTCAACTGGTAAATTTACTTTTATATGCCCACATTTTTTACCCACGTTTTCACTCTGGCCTTAAATTTTCACCCACGTTTTCACCCGAGGGCTTTTTGCTTGCAAGGTTCCGGAATTATTTGTAGCTTTGTTGCCGATTGAGCGGATAGACAACGGGAACACGTAGCTATCCGCCTTTTGTATAGAAAAAGTCTTGATAGAAGAAAAAAAGGCCCCAAAAGGGTGTATCGTACATCATTTTTCACTGTTCATTCGTTCATTTTTCATTTTTATTGTACCTTTGCGCCCAGAAACCGAATATGTGCCCTTTCTATTATGTCACGACTTTTAACATCTTTTATGGGTAAACTTTTTGGGTGTTCTGCGTTTAATAAGCAGACGAACCAAGAAGCAGATACGATGGATAAAAGCGTAATGACAGAACAGGAATTCGAGCAATTGGTCGAAAGGATGCGCCCACGGCTGATGCAGATGGGGCGTGAGTTCTTTGGCTCCGACACCGAGGCCGAGGAAGTGGTGCAAGAGACATGGTTGAGAGCGTGGAATGTCAGGGACAAGGTGACGCTCACCGAAGCTTACGTCCTACGCATCGCTCGAAACTGCTGTGTGAGCATGTGGCGCGGACAGCGGACACAGGTAGAACTGGTTGATGAAACAGGCATTGCAGTCACGGAGGTTACACCTCAGGAAGAAGTAGAAGAGAAAGAAAACTCCGAATGGTTGCAGTCGCGCCTTCAACGCCTCCCCAAGACCGAGCGTGAAGTGTGGCAGCAATTCTATGATGAAGGGCTGACGGTGGAGGAGATTGCCGAAGCACGAGGCACGACGGTCGCCACTGTTCGTAAAACCATCAGCAACGTGCGGCAACGTCTTCGTAAAGATATACGTCGGCATTTTATCGGGCTGCGTCATCTGCTCATCTTTACCCTCATCGCATTGGCAACAGGCATCGCTGTTGCAGCTATCATCAGTCCTCAGGGCCGCATACGCGGTGTCATTGAGAAGGTCTTCCATCTGCCCGAGGATACGACGATTTGTGATATGCCAGAGGTGATGCCCAGCTATCGGGGTGACGTAGATGCCTTGTACCGACATCTCGCCTTCGAGATGCACTACCCTGAGGCCGCTATGGCAGACAGCGTGCAAGGGCGCGTCATCGTCCGTTTCGTGGTGGAGAAGGACGGCCGCCTCACAAACTTTGAAGTTGTGTGCACACCCGACGAACGTCTCTCTGCCGAAGCCATCCGTGTCCTGCGCTTGACAGAGCCTTGGATTCCTGCGCAGAACCAAGGTCGTCCGGTACGTAGCAGGTTCTGTATACCTATTACGTTTAGGCTAAATTGAATAAGAGTATTTCATAAAGCAAAAAGATTGTAACAGAAAGACCTATAGCCACAAAGCCCACTTCGTCGTGATAACGAGGTGGGCTTTTCTTTTTAACATCTTTTATGGGTAAAGAATCTATCACAAATGCGTTATAAGGACGAAAGACAAAAATAGTAACGCTAAAAGTAACGTATGAAAAGAAAGACTTTATTACTCCTTGCCCTCGCTATCGTATGCACTGGAACCTGGGCACAGCACAAAGAAGCTTCTATCTTAATTATGAGCCGCAACCGATTGGGGAAGGCAACAGTCGTCGATACCAGTGAAGTACAGATTTACTATGCCCTGAATGCCGACACCCTCAGCAATCAGGACACTTATGTTGACCTGCGGGTGCTGGAAATCGGGTCGAAGGTGACCAAATGCAGCAGCGAGTTCGTCCGTGAAGGAGAGGCGCATCAGAAAGAAGTCCTGAAGACGTGGAAGCTGAGGCATCCTCATGCCGACGGCGTGCCTCGTCCTTGTCCGATTCACGGCAAACGGAGTGACTATTGGAACGAAATCCAATACACCGACATCTACATAGAAGGACAGACCGCCACAGAGTACCACACGATGCCGCATGGCTTCCAGGGTGAAAACGGCTATCTGGTCAGTCAGTATCCATTCCAACGCTGGTCACTTACAGACGAGACGGCCACCGTTCTTGGACATAAGTGTCAAAAAGCCACCTGCCACTGGCGCGGCCGTGATTTTGTAGCATGGTTTGCTTCCGACATTCCCATCCGTCGTGGTCCGTGGCTCTTCGGAGGTCTGCCAGGTCTTATCTTGAAAGTATATGACAAGGACCGTCACTACACGTTTGAGGCCGTAAGCATCAAACGCGGCAAGCAACCCATCATCCGTTATGCCTACGAAGGCTACCGCAAGGCCAGCCGTGACCGCTATCTCAAACTGAATCGCCAACTGAATGAGGAATACATGAATACCATCGGCCGTATGGGTGGTATGATGAAGAATGCAGCTGGCGAATGGGTACTTTCATCCGGTCCTAAGATACCGTATGAACCTTTAGAATTAGAATAACCTATGATTACAAAACTATCTATTCGCCGTTTTCTTTGGCGCTACTGCTCCAGTCTTCACGAAATAATATATCACAATACCATAAATGATGAAGAAGAACAAGAACTGAGAAACATCATTAATAGCAATTGTGACAAATGAATACGAAATACATAACTCTTATTCTCGCTGTCTCAGCTCTGAGTGGAAAAGCAAAAGCCCAGACCGTCATTGAGGGTGCAGTTACTGACTCTCTTGGTGTGGCAGTGGATGCCTACGTCACTGTGACGCCAAAAGGCACAGGCAATATTATCGGTTTTGTAGACACCGATGCAAAGGGGCACTATAAGCTGCTGTTCACCAATAATGCAGACTCTGTGGTGGTGACGGCGGCAGGAATGTCAATTGGTAATGTGTCGCGCATTGTGGCCAACAAATCTCAGCGGTTGGACATCCGTGCCAACCAGAAAACTATCGAACTGAAGGAAGTATCCGTCAAAGCCGACAAGATACGACAGCACGGCGACACACTGAATTACACGGTCGGAGCCTATCAGCAGCAGGGTGACCGTGTCATCGGTGACGTGCTGAAGCGCATGCCAGGCATTGAGGTATCAGAGAGCGGTGCTATCAAGTTCAACGGCAAAACCATTAAGAAATTTTATGTGGAGGACATGGACTTGCTTCAAGGCCGTTACGGTCTCGCCACGAACAATATCAACGCTTCGGATGTAGCGACGGTTCAAGTGCTGGAGCATCACCAGCCAATCAAAGCATTGCAAGACAAAAGCATCACCGACGACGTGGCCATTAACTTGAAGCTGAAGAACTCGGCGAAGGGTACGGTGGCCATCAATACCATGCTGGGGGCCGGTTGGCAGCAGTCCAGCCCGTGGCGCATCGGCAGCCGTCCCCTTTCTGACGGGCAGACAGTTATCGGCTCGAACCCATTATGGACTGCCGAGGTCGTTGGTATGTACTTCGCCAAGCGCCGTCAGAACATGACATTATATAAAGGTAATAACGCAGGCGAGGACGTGTCGAAGGAACTGACTTCCCATTATTCCAACATTAACAGCGTCAGCCTCTATCCATTCTGCCCAACGAACGCCGTGCTGCCGTCAGGTGCCGGACTTTCTCAAAAACGCACCTTCGACAACCACAGCCACATCGCCACGATAAACCATCTGGAGAAAGTGGGTAAAGATTCGGAAATAACGATGAACATAGCCTACCACCATGACGACATCCGCCGAGAAGGAACATCGGAAAGCGACCGCTTCGTCAGCGACAACAGCCGACTGCTAACCACAGAGACGCTGACCTCGCGGACACATCTGAACGATCTCAGCGGCAACCTCCGCTATATGTGGAATGCCAAAGACGGTTTCTTGGCCAATGTCATTAAGTTCGACGGCAGCTGGAACAACGACAAAGTGGAGGGCGTTTTGGCATCGCAGTTGAATGGTCCGAATCCTCTCAACTATGGCAGCGAACGCACGCACCAACACTTCAACCGCCCATCGCTTGCAGTGAGCAACACGACGAACCTCATCAAGAACGTAGGCAAGCACACGCTCGACCTGCATTTCTCTGCAGGCTATGCACAGCGTCCAAACACGCTTACGGTAGGCGTGGATTCACTTTATGCGCAGCAAGAGGTGTTCAACTCTCATGTCTATCAGCAAGACATTGAATCGCGCCACATCAACGCCAACTTCCATACTAACTACAACTTCCATTTAGGAAACTTCACCCTTGCCTATGGTGTGATTGCCAACGCCAGCCTGCATGGAATAGAAACCGACCTTG
>CAMYVQ010000088.1 GCA_947302435.1 uncultured Prevotella sp.
AGCCGTTGGTGGCCACCTTGGCGGTCTCGTCCTTCTCCTGGTCGGCATTGTCGGCAATGTAATTGTCGATGGCTGTCTGTAAAGCATCCGTTTGGCCCTCGGTGGGCTCGGTGATCCTCATGGCATCGGCAAGGGCTACGCGCAGTTTACCGACAGCGATGCCGTTTTGCTCGGCAAGTTCCTTGGCCTGATTGATCAGTGTCACCCATTCTGCGGTTTGGGTGAACTCGTATGCCTTGCCATCCTCGAAGGCAAGGTCGGCGGTCTGTGCAACACTGCCGCCTGCATTGAAGATGATGTATTCGGGAGCGGCTGCGGCCTGGATGGTAACGGTGTAGACGTTGTCGACAGCGTTCAGCTCGGTGCCAGGCCATGCGCCCAAGAACTCTGTGGTCTGGCCGTCGGTCGTCGTCCAAGCGTAGGCATAGACCTTCTCCCAACCGGCGTTGGTGGTGAAGGTGGCGGTGTAGGTGTTCAGCTCGGGATCTCCCCCGGTACTGCCGGTCTTTGTGGCAGTGGCATTGACTTCGCCTTTCTCGGCATCGAAGGTGATCGCTACAGTGTAGACAGCAGCCTCGGTGATTTCCAGGACATAGTTCTGCGCTGGCCATGCGTTTGCCCAGCCGTGGTCCTCCACCACTTTGAACTCTACATTGCTTTCGAGCGTGACTCCCTCCTTGCTCCACTCATACAGGCCGGTTTCGGCGTTGAGGGTCATCTCGGTTGCGGTTGAATTCTGGTCCCAGTTTCCCCCGAACAGGTCTGTGTTGTCACCTGCGATAGAGTAGACGTGCGTCAGCACTACGTCTCCCGTTTTCGTGGCACTGGCATCGACAGTCTTGGTCTCGGCATCGAAGGTAATGCGTACGTCATACTTTCCGTCTTCAGGAATGCTTAGCATGTAGTTGCTGGCGGGGTAAGCCTCGTCCCAACTGTGGTTGACCACCACTTTGAACTGCACATTGCCTTTCGACAGGACGGCATTGGATGCGCTCCACTCATAGATGCTGGTTTCGGCGTTGATGGTCATCTCGGTATTGGTAGATTCGGGATTCCATTCAGCACCAAACAGTGAAGCAGGCGCACCGGCGATCGAGTAAACGTCTTGTGCCCATGTCGTGGCTGTTCCGACCATCATCAGGACGGCCATGAGCATAACATTCAGTAATCTCTTTTTCATGTGTTATTGTTTTTGTTAATGATTAATAGAATATCGTTGCAAATATAACACCTTATTTATATATGGAGTAGCGCAAATGTGCGATTTCTTTTCAATAAACTGCGTAATCGTTTTCCGTAACCTTTCTTTCATGGAAAAAGGCGGCACCCACCGCTCTGTTTTGCGATGCGTGCCGCCCGTTTGTTCTAATCGTTTAATCGTTTAAACGTTTAATCGTTTAAGAATTACTTTACCACCTTCTTGCCATTGATGATGTAGAGGCCCTTCTGGGCGTTCATCACCTGCTGGCCGTTCAGGTTGTAGATGGCATTGTTCTCAGCCTTGGCATTCACGCTGCTGATGGCATCAACAATCTCCTCGCCGAAGTACTTCAGCTGGAAGTTGTCGAAGATCACCCACTGGTTCAGTGCGGTGCCATAGATGCCCACATACATCATGCCGTCTTCAGCGACGGTGAATCTGATCGGCTCGATGGTGTACAGACCTGCGGTGAACGATTCAGAAGCATTGCTCATGTTGTTCTCATCGCCAGCCTTTACAGGAACGTCGGCATTCACGCCGTTGGCGAAGAACTGGGGAGCGGCGGGAGCCTCTTCACCCTCGTATTCGTCCTGGCGATAGAAGCCCTGTGCAGTCAGCTCATAGATACCGGCGGGAACACCTTCTACGGTCTGCATGATGGTGAAGGGAGAGTGGTAGCTCTCGGCGCATCTGTTCTCGTCGTTACCGCCGCTGAGGTTCTTGTTGGTGCAGTCCTCGCTGATCTCCCAAGCAGCTACGCGCTGGTCGTTGCGGTTGAAGTTCGGATCCTGCAGCAGGAAGGTGGCATCTACGGGATTCGTGGCCGTAGCCTCGGCCATCTCTTCCAAGCGCGTTTGCATCACACCCTCGGCGGTCACGATGATCCACTCGTGTGGCGTGTCGCTCAGCACGAGGTTGTTGTCATCGTCAAGACTGATGTACTGGCCCTCGGCATTGCGGATCCAGAAACCGAAGTTCTGATACACCAGACCCCACTCGTAGGCTTCGCTGTCCATGTACAGGTTGCCGCCCAAGAAGTGGCTCTCGCCACCTTGGCTGACGCGGGTGTCGATGGTCACCTTTTTGTTCTGCTCGTTGGCGGTGAAGATCAGGTCGAGACCCAGCTCGTTCACGATGCCCTGTGTGCCCCAGTTGTGGCCGGCAGCCATGAACAGGCCGCTCTCAGTATCGATGACGTAAGCTGTGCCGGTGAAGGGATAGTATTCAGGTTCGGGCTCGGGAATCGTAATGGTGTAGTCGTATGCCTTGCCGTTCTCGAAGGCGAGGTCAGCGGTCTGGTTGCCCTCGCCGCCGTTGCCGTTGTTGAAGATGATGAATGCGGGAGCGGCCTCGGCATTGATGGTAGCAGTGTAGACATCGTTGACAGCAGCCAGCTCGGTGCCGGGCCATGCGCCCAAGAACTCAGTGGTCTGGCCGTCGGTCGTCGTCCAAGCGTAGGCATAGACTTTCTCCCATCCGGCGTTGGTGGTGAAGGTGGCAGTGTAGGTGTTGGTAGGAGCAGGCTCTTCCTTCTTCGTAGCCGTGGCATTGACAACCTTGGTCTCTGCATTGAAGGTGATGAGGATGTCGTAGGTGCCGGCTTCAGCGATGTTCAGCGCGTAGTTTTCAGCAGGATAAGCCTCGTCCCAAGCGTGGTTCACCACGACCTTGAACTGCACCGTGCCTTCTTCCAGTGTGACGTCGGCCTTGCTCCACTCATAGAGACCAGTCTCTGCGTTCAGCGTCATGTCGTTGGCGGTATTGGCGGGATCCCATGCTGTTCCGAACAAGTCGGTGTTACCTCCGGCCACGGTGTAAGTGGTAGTGACTCCTACGTCGCCAGTCTTCTCAATCCAAAGGTAGTCGAGCTGTGCATCGGCCCATGAGGAAGTGAGGAACTTGATTGCGGTCTCAGCGTTCAGTGTATACTCATTGGAAGCTACCTCACAAAGGTTTACACTCGTGAATGCAGCACTAAACGTTTGTTCGCCAATTCCGAAGTTCACGGTGTTCTCGCCATAGCTGCTCTTCGATGTGAAAATACCTGCATGGAAGATGTACTTACCTACAGGCAGTGTTGTAATAGTTACGTCTTCTTCAGCTACACCAGCCTCAGCGCCAGATGCACGCACAGGAATATTGCCGGCGGTAGATACGGTCATACCTTCCGTCTTCTCGCCCTCAGCATAGAACACTGCGTTTACACCTTCCTTGAGCGTGTAAGTGACGGTTGAAGACGTGTTGTCTTCATTCAAGGCAATTTTTGCTCTATATTCGTTATTGCTTTTGCCAGCCTCATAGAAAGCTCCATCGGCAAGCAAATAGCGAGGATAGCCTACATTGACTGTCTCACCTTCGAAGCCAGAACCTGTAGTAATGGTTTCGCCTAAGTTGTTCAGCAGTGTGTAGGCATAGATTTCAGCAAGGCGCACGTTGACAGTGAAGATGTTGTCTCCTGCTGCAATGACAAAGCTTTCAGGCTGTCCGTCGGCGCGGAAATACTTCACGTCATTTGCAAAGAACGAAGCGTCGGTGAGTACTTGTCCGCCTACGGCCCCTGTGGCATTGACGGTCTTGACGGGATTGCCGTCATAAATATAGTTCAGCGTGTAGTCGGCAGTTGCAACGGTATTATCTACCTCCATGATGAGGACAGATACCACACAGCCCCCACGTCCAACATTGAATGTCAGTTCGCCAAGATCTGAATCTGCTTCAAAGAAGATGTGAGAGCCGTCATTGATTGTCGTCGACTTAGTGCAGCCGCTGATGCTGTTAATAGTCACGCCGCGATTCTGCGTGTCAGCAAACTGGCAAACAACCAAGTCGCCCTCGCTCACGGAGATGCCAACGTTGGCACTTCTGCCTCCACTGCCGAAGTTAAATAAACCATAGCCGTTATCGCGGTAGCGAAGGTCGCCTTCTGTAGGCAATACACCGTCAGCGTTGCCAGTGAAGTCGTAGAACGCCTTTGCCTTGTAGCCTGCCAACTCGTAGTTCAACGAGAGGTCGGCAGTCAAAGCCCATGAACTCACCGTCCCGAAAACCATCAGCACGGCGAGCATCCATAGCTTTTGTAAATGCTTTTTCATGTTTTGCTTGTGTTAATTAGTGATAATGTTCGTGCGCCTTCTGGTCCGTTCGGCGCTTTGTTGTTTTTAGCCCAATGGTCTAATAGTTTCATTGTCTGTGCCCGCCTGCGGACCTCTCTTGCGAGTTGCCCCCCAGTCTTAGTGGTAGGGCCAGGCGGTTGTGCGGTGGTCAGTTCTTGGTAATAGTTACTTTCTGTTTTCTTCTTTTTGTTTTGTTAGTAAATAATAGAAATGAATTAATATGATATGATGTCTTTAGTGGTTTTATTTTAGTTTTTCTTGCATTTCTGTCTCGAATCTGTCGCTGGTGTGGTGCTGTCTGGCATACATGGCTGCCTGTTGATACAGCTCCGTACTGACGTGTATTGCTGTCGTGTCCATTGTTGTTACTTCATATCTGCTGGCAATGAAAGGAATTGCTTTTTGTCTTCCTTGAAGATTCACTTCTTTTCCCGGCTTCGTTAGTAGCTGTTTGGGTGCAAAGATAAGCATTTTTCTGATTTGCGCAAAGTTTTTAGATATTATTTTTTTTCTTTTCTTAAGTAGAATCGCTAATCGGCATGGGGGCTGTCTGTCATTGGCAAGAGATTTTTCGGTCATTGACAAGAGGACTGTCAGTGTTAGACAGTTTGTTTGTCAATGTTTGGAAGCCTCTTTGTCGGTGTCCGACTGTCTGCCTGTCGCTGTGGGACGGTTTTTGCAACCTGTACTGCCTGGCGTGACTTCCCTTTTCATTCGCGCGCGCATATATAAAAAAAGGTGTATGGTTTTTCTTGAGTTGATTTAAGTCAAAACTGGAAGAAAATTGCATTAAATATATTGATTTTCTTTTGAAAAGCTTTGGCGGTTCCGGAAAAAGTAGTACCTTTGCATCCGCTTACGAGGGGAACCCCCTTGGAGGCGCTGAGAAAGAAGAGTTCTTTGAAAGATTTACATAGACAGAGAAGTAGTACAAGAAGCGGC
>CAMYVQ010000089.1 GCA_947302435.1 uncultured Prevotella sp.
CGCCCCGAGGAGGTCTACGAGATGGTGTTCGACCTGATGTTCTCGCTCAATGCCACCGAAGACCAACTGGACTTCCCCGTGGTCTACGGCTCGGCCAAGAACGGCTGGATGGGCGAAGACTACAACAAGCCCACCAACGATATTACCTACCTTTTAGACAAAATTGTGGAGGTAATCCCAGCTCCGAAGCAGATAGAGGGCACACCGCAGATGCTCATCACCTCTTTGGACTATAGCAGCTACACAGGCCGCATCGCCGTGGGGCGTGTCCATCGCGGCACGTTGAAAGACGGCATGCAAGTGACCCTCTGCCATCGCGACGGCTCGATGGAAAAGACCAAGATCAAGGAGCTGCACACCTTCGACGGCATGAGCCACCAGCGCACCAACCAGGTGGACTGCGGCGACATTTGCGCCGTCATCGGTCTGGAGAAATTCGAGATTGGCGATACCATCTGTGACTTGGAAAATCCCGATCCCCTACCCCCCATTGCCATCGACGAGCCTACGATGTCGATGCTCTTCACCATCAACGACTCGCCCTTCTTCGGCAAAGAAGGCAAATACGTCACCTCGCGCCACATCAACGACCGTTTGGAGAAGGAATTAGAGAAGAACCTCGCCCTGCGCGTGGAGCCTTTTGAGGACTCTACCGACAAGTGGGTGGTCTCCGGTCGCGGCGTGCTGCACCTCTCCGTATTGATCGAGACCATGCGCCGCGAGGGCTATGAACTGCAGGTGGGGCAGCCGCAGGTGATTTACAAATACATGCCCCCTAAGTTAGGGGGCGACAGGGGTCTGAACGATGGGAAACCTGTCGCTGGTTCAGACCCCCAACCCCCTAACTTAGGGGGTATGATCAAATGCGAGCCCGTCGAGGAACTTACCATCAACGTACCTGAGGAGTTTGCCTCGAAAATGATTGACATGGTGACGCGCCGCAAAGGTGAGATGACCTCGATGGAGAATCAGGGCGAGCGCGTGAACATTGAGTTCAACATCCCCTCGCGCGGCATCATCGGCCTGCGTACCAATGTGCTGACTGCCTCACAGGGCGAAGCCATCATGGCCCACCGCTTCAAGGAGTACCAGCCCTACAAGGGCGAGATAGAACGCCGCGTGAACGGCTCAATGATTGCCTTGGAGACTGGCACCGCCTACGCCTACGCCATCGACAAGCTGCAGGATCGTGGCAAGTTTTTCATTGATCCGGGCGAAGAGGTCTATCTCGGCCAAGTGGTCGGCGAACATGTGCATGACAACGACCTTGTCATCAACGTGTGCAAGGCCAAGCAGCTCACCAATGTGCGTGCTTCGGGTACCGACGAGAAGGCCCGCATCATCCCCAAGACCGTCATGAGCCTCGAGGAATGCTTGGAGTACATCAAGGAAGACGAACTGGTGGAGGTCACGCCGAAATCGATGCGCATGCGCAAGACAATCCTCGATCATGACCAACGAAAGAAGGCCAACAGACAATAACTTGCCTACTTCATAGGCACCACGACTTCCGTTCCCTTATAATCCACAACCTTTGAGGTTCCGTCGGGCAGAACTACGGTAAACTGGCGGTTGGCCAACATTCCGCTGTAGCTTCCCTTACGGGGGGAGATGGTGAGCTGACCGTTTCGGTCGTTCCAGCGGAAAGTGGTCTCCGTGTACTGGCCGCGCTCGTAATTGTAGTTGTCGCCTTCGTCCTCATAAAGGGTAAACGCGGCATCGGCACCGGGATAGACGCGCACTTCAAGGTTATCCCATTTCTGCTGCCCCACGTACTGCATTTCGGGAGCCAACGGGAGGATGCTGCCGGCACGGACGAACATCGGCACACGATCCAACTGTGTGGCCAATGTCACGGTCTGGCCTCCCTTCATGCGGTTGCCTGTCCAGAAGTCGTACCAGTCAGTTCCTTTCGGAAGGTACTTCTCAACCTCTTTGGTGGCCTTCCAGTCGACACCGGTGACGGTCTGACCGTCATTGACATCCTTGCGGTTCCAGCCCGTCATGGCATCCTCACGGATAATCTTCTCCTCAGTATATTGCGGATTGAGGATGGGAGCGGCCAAGATATTGCTGCCGAAAAGGAACTCGTCGGCCATATCCCACACCTTTCGGTCGGCTGCGAAGTCGCTGAACAGCGGACGCATGTAACTGGCATTGGCCGACGTGACTTGCCAGGCAGTGCTATACAGATAAGGAATCAGGCGATAGCGCAGACGGATAGCCTTCTCAATGGCATCGTAGACAGGCTCACCTTTCTGACCAAACTGCCAGATCTCACGCGGCGCGTCGGCACCGTGACTGCGGAAGATGGGGCAGAACAGGGCATACTGCATCCAGCGCACGTAAAGTTCCTGATACTGCGGATTGCGGGGAGCCGAACCGCCGCCACGGGTGTTGTACGAGCCACAGAAGAAACCGCCGATGTCGGTATTGAAATTTGGATTGCCCGTCAGCGTATAGCTCAGTCCGGCAGGCACCTGCTTGCGCAGCATGTCCCACGACGAGGCCACATCGCCGCTCCACATGTTCGAGCCGTAGTGCTGCTGTCCGGCAAAGGCCGAACGGGTCATGATGAACACGCGCTTCTGCTCCGACTCCTTGCGCTGGGCCTGATAGACACCGCGCACGGTCTCCAACGGGAAGGCATTGCGCAACTTGCGCCAAGTGTCTTCGCCTCCAGCTTTCTGGTCGTAGTCAGACTCCTTGGGATCGAAGAAGTCGGGATCGGTAGAGTCCATCCACCAACCGTCGACACCCTTGTCGAACAGGTTCTTCAGGTTCTGCCAATAGATGGCGCGAGCCTCCTTTGAAAAGGCGTTATAGACACGCACGCCCGAAGGATAGTCCTTTCTCGGCGGCCAAAACGTGAGTCCGCTCTGCGGCCATGTCTCGAAGTCGTACAACAGCCCTTTCTCGTCCAACTGCCGGTAGGCCTTGGTCTTCGGGCCGAAGCTGGCCCAGATGCTAATCATGAAGTGGGCGTTCTTCTGGTGTACTTCGTCGATCATCTGCTGACCGTTGGCATATTCTTCGGTAAGGAAGTCCATGGCGTTCCACAGATAGTTCGAACCCCAGTACTGCCAGTCCTGGATGATGCCGTCGAGCGGCACCTGCAGTTCGCGGTACTTGCTGACCACCCCTAAGAGTTCGCTCGCACTCTTATAGCGTTCCTTGCACTGCCAAAAACCGTAGGTCCACAGTGGGAACATCGGCACATCGCCCGAAAGCTGGCGCATCTGTGCAATCACACCGTCGGCTGCGCCCTGAGTGCCCCCATACATGAAGTAATAGTCCACGCAGTCGCCCACTTCCGACGAGAACGACATGCCCTTCACGGCATCGTCGTCGAACTGTGTGCGCGAATAGTTATCCCAGAAAAGACCCCAGCCCTTGATGCTCTGCAGCACGTTCTGGAAGTCCTCGAGATTCGACTGCTCCATCAGCTTGTGCTCGCCGCGGCGGTTCATCTTGCCGTTCTGGAAAGTACCCAGGCCGTAGATGGCCTCGTCTTTATCCAAGGAAAAGCCTTGGGCTACACGGAATGCCCCGGCATCGGGGCCGTCAGTGCGCGGCTCGAAGGTGGGTTCGCCTTTTTCGCGAAGCAGTGTGCGCCCCTTGGCCAGAAACGTAAGTGCGCCCGTCTTGGGATCCATCTTCACCGTGAGCACGTCGCTGCTCACGCTGTTACCCTTGTGGCTCACCTTCACATCCTCCGGCTTCGCTATCACCACAAGGCTTTGTTTCTGACACGCATGCCCCACGGGCATTTTCACCACACGTACCGTCGACGGGGTGTAGAACTCCAGCGTCACTGCCGTCTTGCCAGCCTTCATTTCCACTGGGGCTGCATTCATGACAGCGGTGGCCATGCATACCAATGCTGTCAAAATCATTTTCTTCATCATATAGCTTAGTTTTAGGTTTTTCTTTTTCAATGCTTATGCCTATTCGCTTTTCATCAGGTTTTCAACGAATGTCTTGGTGACATGGAACGAGCGGTCGGCCACGGTGTTCCAGAAATCATGATACTGCGAGGCATCGGTGTCGCGCAAAGGGATGTCGCTGACAACACGGAACGAGATGAACGGCACCTTGTTTATATAACAGGTCTGGGCAATGGCACACGACTCCATGTCGACAGCCTTGGCCTCGGGAAAATGACCGATGATTTCACGCATCTTGTCCTTCGTGTCGACAAACCAGTCGCCAGTAACGATAAGGCCGGGGATGATTCGAGGCATCAAACCACTTTCAGTGCCAGGACAATCCTTGCACTTCGACAATCCAATCGCCGTTTCCATCAACTTAGCATCGGCCTGATAGCGGACAGGCAGGCCCTGCACCTGACCATAGACAGTCGTGTTGTCGATGGCGGTACCACAATACACATCGTGATAGCAAAGTTCTGAACTGACCACCACATCCTGTATGTTGACATCATCACCGTTGCCACCAGCACAACCACTCGAGATGATATAGTCGGGGTGGAACTCGTTGATCATGCGCTGCGCGCCTAATGCTGCGTTCACTTTGCCAATGCCACACTTCACCACACGCACGTCAACATTGTTGAAGAGCGACTGGAGCTGACGAAGCTCCTTATCCATTGCTACGATAATTCCGATTTTCATGTTTTTGGTTTTTAATTAATTCCTTCTTACTGTTCAAAAAACAAAAAAAATGCCGCACTGTCCCCTTGGGAATGTACGACATTCTATTTCAAATATGAAGACTCTGCTTAACCCAGTTTGTTGATGTACTTGCAGAGGCTCGACTTCAGGTTTGCGGCCTTGTTCTTGTGGATGATATGTACCTTAGCCAACTTGTCAAGCATCTTCTGAACTTTCGGATAGAGAGCCACGGCCTCTTCCTTGTTTGTCATAGCGCGCAGTTTGCGGACAGCGTTACGCATCGTCTTGGCATAGTACCTGTTGTGGAGTGTTCTTTTCTTGTCCTGGCGAATTCTCTTCACCGATGATTTGTGATTTGCCATTTTGAATGTTAATTTTTGGTTTTTGAATATTGAATTAATTAAAGCTTATGGGTCTTGCGCTGATTGGGCTGCCCTGAGCGGATCCTTGTGAAGAGGCATAGCCTATTTACAAAAATCCTCCGACACCGTTTCCCAGTCTTGTGGTTCTGGTAGCGCATCACTGCGCAGATGGCGGATTTAAGTTTTGTAGTCCCTAGGAGAGTCGAACTCCTCTTTAGAGAATGAAAATCTCTCGTC
>CAMYVQ010000090.1 GCA_947302435.1 uncultured Prevotella sp.
AGCCGTTGGTGGCCACCTTGGCGGTCTCGTCCTTCTCCTGGTCGGCATTGTCGGCCTTGAACTGGTCGATGGCAGTCTGAATGGCAGTTGCGTCACCGTTGGCTTGCTTGATGGCAGCAATCAGTTTGCCTACGGCTACTGCTTCGGCATCGACCACATATTCATAAGGAAGGTCGGCTGTCTGTTCGCCATTGCCGTTGTTGAAGATAATGTTCGCAGGAGCGGCGTCTGCCTCGAAAGTCAGCGTGTAGAGGCCGTCGACAGCTTCCATCTGTGTACCGGGCCACACACCAAGAAATTCGGTCGTAGTCCCATCGTTGGTCGTCCATGCGTAGGCATAGACCTGATCCCATGTGTTGGTCTTGAATGTCACGGTGAATGTCTCACTCCATGCATTCGATGCTCCGAATACCATCATGGTAAGCAGAAGCAGAGATGTCAGTAAATGTTTTTTCATGTTTTTGGTTTTAATGAATTAAGTAATTGTGAAATTGTAAAAATCGTTGCAAATATACAAATAAAACGATAAATGACCATAAAAAAACACTTTTTTTTTATAAACGATAGCCTCTTTCTCTTTTTATCGGTAGTCTGACACGAAAAAAACGGCACCCACCGCCTGTTTTGCGATGCGTGCCGCCCTTTTTTATTTAATCGTTTAATCGTTTAATCGACTAATCGGTTAATCATTACTTTACGACCTTCTTGCCGTTGATGATGTAGAGGCCCTTCTGGGCGTTCATCACCTGCTGGCCCTTCAGGTTGTAGATGGTCTTGTTCTCAGCCTTGACGCTTACCTCGCTGATGGCATCAACGATCGGCTCTTCGGGCTCGGCACCGAAGTAGGTCAGGCGGAAGTTATCCCAGATCACCCACTGGCTCGTAGATTCAGTGAAGATACCCACATACATCATGCCGTCTTCCTTGACAGTGAATCTGATCGGGTCGATGGTGTAGAGGCCTGCGCTGAACGATGCAGAAGCATCGCTCATGCCGTTCTCTTCGCCAGTCTTTACAGGAACGGCGCCATTTACGCCGTTGGCGAAGAACTTGGGAGCATCTTCTTCAACTTCGTTGTCCTGACGATAGAAGCCCTGTGCAGTCAGCTCATAGATACCGGCAGGAACATTGCTCACGGTCTGCATGATGTTGAAGGCAGAGTGCCAGCTCTCGGCGCATCTGTTCTCGTCGTTACCTCCGCTGAGGTTCTTGTTGGTGCAGTTCTCGCTGACAGTCCATGCGCTGATGCGCTGGTCGTTGCGGCTGAAGTTCGGATCCTGGAGCAGGAAGGTAGCGTCCACAGGGTTCTCTTCCGTTGCCTCTTCCACCATTGCATCCACGAGGCCCTGCTTGCTGACGATGATCCATTCGCGCGGAGTGTCGCTCAGTACGAGGTTGTCGTTCTGGTCAATGTTGATGTACTGTGTGCCGTCGGTGATGTAGAAGCCGAAGCCTACGTACTCCAAGAACCATCCCCATTCAGAGCTGTCCATGAAGAGGTTGTGGCCGAGGAAGTGGCTGTCGCCACCGTTGATGACGCGGCTGTCAATCGTCACGGAACGGGGCTCCTCATACGGAGTAAGAATCAGGTCGAGACCAACCTCGCTCACGATGCCCTGTGTGCCCCAGTTGTGGCCGGCAGCCATGAACAGGCCGCTCTGAGCGTCGATGATGTAGTACTCGCCAGCAGCGAAGTCAATGTAGTAGTTGGCCTTCTTGAAAGCAGCCATAGCAGCCGTCAGAGCGGTCTTAGCGGCTTCAACAGTCTCAACAGCAGTTGCCTCTAAGGCTTCCTCGGCTGCGGCAATAGCAGTGTTGAAGTCTTCAAGACCTGCAGTGCGATAGTCGGTCTTCAGAGCCTCGGCGGCATTGATGACTTCCTGCAGCTCGGCAGCAGCAGTAAACAATGCGTTGACATTCTCGAAGGTGGTCATGGCAGCCTGCAGAGTCTCGATGGCAGCGTTGACAGCCTCAATATCGGTAGCCTCCAAAGCTTGCTGAGCAGCTTCGATAGCAGCATTGAAATCGTCGAGTCCAGCGGTGCGCTCGTTGGTCTTCAGAGCCACGGCGGCATCGATGACACCCTGCAATGCAACCTTGGCATCGGCAAGGGCTTCCTCGTTGATAGATAGTACCAGATGGCTTACATAGAGGACGGGAGTGTTGGCAGAACCAATGTTGTTCGAAGCAGTTCCATAGCCCAAGCTGATGGTAGTGGTATCACCCTCGTTGACGGCGAACTTGATGGTGTGGGTTGTCCAAGCACTGTTGCCCTGCATCCACTCGGTGCTTCCGTCCATGAAGGTCGTTTCACCTACCTTCACGAAGAAGCGGTTCTCATAGTTGGCTGCGGTAGTGTTGGCATTCACATTCTCCACATCGAAGCTCAGGACGTAGTAATCTGCGGGCAGTTTCACTTGCTGAGTGTAGGCGGCAAAATTGGTAGCCCAGCGGCACTCGAAACCAGCAGCAAATTCGGAGTCTAAGTGGGTCTCGTCAGCCGTAGGAGTTGCAAATTCACTATGGACTTTTCCTACTCCAATCTGTTGCATTGAGACAGCCCAGTATTGGCCAGAGACAACTTGTGTCCATCCGAGGGGATCAGCCTCGGGATTGAATGCTGCATTCACGATTTCCGTAGGAAGGGGATTAATCCATGGACCCTCGACAACCATTTCATTCACGAATGCCAAGTCATTGGTCTGGTTTTCCCCACCGTTGTTGAAGATGATGAATTCGGGAGCATTTTCTGCCTCGATGGTCACGGTGTAGACACCGTCTGTACCCGTTAGCTGAGTGCCGGGCCATTCGCCAAGGAACTTCACTACGTCTTCACCATCGCCGCTCCATGCGTATGCATAGACAGCTTCCCATACGTTTGTTCTGAATGAGGCGGTGAATGTCTCACCCCATGCATTCGATGCTCCGAATACCATCATGGTAACCAGAAGCAGAGATGACAGTAAATTCTTTCTCATGTTTTTGTTGTTTAGTTAGTAATAAAGAAAATATCGTTGCAAATATACATGTTTATAGATATATAGTAGCAATGAAAACGAACTTTTTTTTTGATAATTTTTGTGCAAACGTTTTCCGTGTTCGTGTTTTCTATAGAAAAAGGCGGCACCCATCGTCTTTTCGCGATGCGTGCCGCCCGTTTGTTCTAATCGTTTAATCGTTTAAACGTTTAATCGTTTAAGAATTACTTTACCACCTTCTTGCCATTGATGATGTAGAGGCCCTTCTGGGCGTTCTTCACCTGCTGGCCCTTCAGGTTGTAGATGGCCTTCTGGTTGTTTTCAGCCTTGTTCACCTCGGTGATGGCGTTAGGAATCGTGGCGCCGTAATAGGTCAGGCGGAAGTTGTCGAAGATGACCCACTGGGTTGCAACGGCAGCGTAGATACCGACATAGAGCATGCCGTCTTCTTCGACAGTGAACCTGATCGGCTCGATGGTGTAGAGACCTGCGGTGAACGATGCAGAGGCATCACTCATGCTGTTCTCTTCGCCCGTCTTTTCGGGAACGTCGCCGTTCACACCGTTGGCGAAGAACTGGGGAGCGGCGGGAGCCTCTTCACCCTCGTATTCGTCCTGACGATAGAATCCCTGTGCGGTCAGCTCATACTCACCGGCGGGAGCACCGCTCACGGTCTGCATGATGGTGAAGGTGCTGTGGAAGCTCTCGGCGCAGTTGTTCACCTGGTTGCCGCCGTTGAGGTTCTTGTTGGTGCAGTCCTCGCTCACCACCCAAGCCTCTACGCGCTGGTCGTTGCGGTTGAAGTTCGGGTTCTGCAACAGGAAGGTGGCATCCACAGGATTCTCAGCCGTGGCCTCTGCCATCTCTTCCATGTGCGTTTCCATCACACCCTGCTTGGTGACGATGATCCATTCGCGTGGTGTGTCGCTCAGTACGAGGTTGTTGTCGTTGTCAAAGTTGATGTACTTCTCGCCATTGGTAATGTAGAAACCGAAGCCCTGATACTCTAAGAACCATCCCCATTCGGAGCTGTCCATATAGAGGTTCGAGCCGAGGAAGTGGTTGTTGCCGCCATTGCTCACGCGGCTGTCGATGGTCACGGAACGTGCCTCCTCATACGGAGTAAGAATCAGGTCGAGACCGGTCTCGCTCACGATGCCGCGTGTGCCATAGTCGTTGCCGGCAGCCATCATCAGGCCGCTCTGGGCATCGATGATATAGTATTCGCCGGCAGCGAAGTTAATGTAATAGTTGGCCTTCTTGAAGTTCTCGATAGCGGTCTTCAGGTCCTTGGTGAGTCCCTCGATTTCGGCGACGTTGTACCAGTCGCTGTCGATGCCAAGCTCGGCCTGCTCGAGAGCGTTCTTGAACTCACGGAGACCCTCAGTCTTGGTTTCGTCGGCTTCCAGGATCTTAGCCTCGGCAATGGCTGCTGCCAGCTCTTTCTGTGCGGCATCGAATGCCTCCTTGGCGGTAGTGAACCATGTGAGCTGATAGATTTGCATGGTGTGCCAGTTGGTGCTCTTCTCAGTGTCCTTACCCATGCCGAGCTTGA
>CAMYVQ010000091.1 GCA_947302435.1 uncultured Prevotella sp.
ACCAAGGAACAAAACCAGAGATTGGTAGGTAATATCTTGGCAGAAATGAGTAATGTTACCTTCATTTAATCCAGCTGAAGCCACCTGACGAGAAAGCATAGACATGACCGTCTGAGGTGGTGGCAATCAGTGCGTTTTTGGGCCATTTGACTTGTTTTGCACTGCAATTCATCATCGTTCTTACCATTGTTTGACTTTGTTCTTGTTGTCATCCGTGTTGAATGGCGGTGTGATTCATATCTGATAGTAGTGTGATTTATATTCGTTTCCATCGTGAGTGAGAAACAACTGCAACCGACTTTTCCCATTCTGGCGGCGCCATTCAATATGAATGACAAGGGAACCTATGAAAAACGCCCCCGGACTCTCCCAAAAAGGACGGAAAAATGAAACTGCATAGGTTGCAAAGAGGCCAACTTTTCCACAGAACGTGTTCTGCAGACGATGTTTTTCCCATGCAAAATATACTTTCTATGGAGGTCAACAGCACCTGACGAAAAAGATGCGCTTCGCGCAGAAATTGAACAAAAATGATGAGGTGCTCCTATATTACAAATATGTAATTCCTCGTTTCGCTGTTACATCGTCGAACTCACGTATAAAAGAAAATGAAAGCTCTACGCATCCCCCAAACCTGCATGAGTATGCATAAAGAATCGCAAAAAGGAAAGGATATGCATACAAAAACGCAAAAAGTTGAGGATTTATTCGTTAATTTGAAGGAAAAGCTGTAATTTTGCATGCATATTCAACAAACCCATCAACAAAAAACAATTATGAGCAAACAAAAGAAGTTTATTCTGCAAGAGAACGAGATTCCTACACAGTGGTACAACATACAGGCAGACATGCCCAACAAGCCGCTGCCTCCCATCCATCCCGCCACAAAGCAGCCTCTGGGTGTTGACGACCTCGCCCATATCTTCCCACGCGAATGCTGCGTACAGGAGCTTGACCAGGAGCATGCATGGATTGACATTCCCGAAGATGTGCTGGATAAGTACAAATATTACCGCTCTACCCCACTCGTCCGTGCCTACGCACTGGAGGAGGCACTGGGCACGCCGGCACATATCTACTTCAAGAACGAGTCGACCAACCCATTAGGCTCTCACAAAATCAACTCTGCCCTCCCCCAGTGCTACTACGCCAAGCAAGAAGGCACGACGAACGTGACTACCGAGACAGGTGCCGGACAATGGGGTGCCGCACTGAGCTACGCTGCCAAGATATACGGGTTGGACTGCGCTGTCTATCAGGTGAAGATCACCATGCAGCAGAAGCCCTACCGCTCCAGCATCATGCGCACGTTTGGTGCCGTGGTGGAAGGTTCGCCTTCAATGTCGACCCGTGCCGGTAAGGACATCCTGACTCGCGACCCACTGCACTCTGGTTCGCTCGGAACGGCTATCAGCGAGGCCGTTGAGCTGGCCACCACTACCCCTAACTGTAAATACACGTTAGGCTCTGTGCTCAACCACGTGGGCCTACACCAGACGATTATCGGTCTTGAAGCCGAGAAACAGATGCAGATGGCCGGGGAATATCCCGACATCGTCATTGGTTGCTTCGGTGGCGGTTCTAACTTCGGCGGCATCTCCTTCCCCTTCATGCGCCACAACCTGAAAGACGGCAAGACTACGGAATTTATTGCTGCCGAGCCAGACAGCTGCCCGAAACTGACACGCGGACAGTTCCGCTATGACTTCGGCGACGAGGCCGGCTACACGCCCCTGCTGCCCATGTACACGCTGGGCCACAACTTCCGTCCCTCGAACATCCACGCTGGCGGCCTGCGCTACCACGGAGCCGGCATGATCATCTCACAGCTGATCAAGGATGGTCTGATGCATGGCGTTGACATTCCACAGATAGAGACCTTCGAGGCCGGTATGCTCTTCGCCCGCACCGAGGGCATCATCCCTGCTCCCGAGAGCTGCCACGCCATTGCCGCCACCATCCGCGAGGCCAACAAATGCAAGGAATCGGGTGAGGAGAAAGTCATCCTCTTCAACCTCTCCGGACACGGACTCATCGACATGCCGTCTTACGAGCTGTTCATCAAGGGCGACCTGCAGAACTACACCGTCACCGACGAGATGATTGCTGAAAATTTAAAAGAACTCGATTTATAACCTATGAAAAAAGTGATCAGTACGACAAAGGCACCTTCGGCAATCGGGCCTTACAGTCAGGCAATACAAGTTGGAAACCTCGTCTACACCTCCGGACAGTTACCCATTGACCCTGCCACAGGCGTGTTTGCAGAGGGCGGTATCAAGGAACAAACCCGCCAGTCGTTGCTCAATGTGAAGGCCATCCTGGAAGAAGTTGGGCTGACGATGGAGAATGTGGTAAAGACAACAGTATTCATGGCAGACATGAACGACTTTGCAGACATGAACTCTGTCTATGCGGAATTTTTCACCGCCCCATACCCTGCCCGCTCTGCCGTGGCAGTGAAGACCTTGCCAAAAGGGGCATTAGTTGAAATCGAAGTAGTCGCCGGGGTGTGATTCAAACGGCTCAGGAGGCTGGCATCCCTATTTCGGAATAATATGGCCATGATAAGAAAAGCGAACAAAACAGACATTCAGCGTATCATTGCGTTGTTGCATCAAGTGAACATGGTGCATTATGAGATACGCCCAGACTTGTTCAAGCCAAACACGACCAAATATAACGAGCAAGAGCTCGAAACGATGCTCAACGACCCGCAGAAGCCCATCTTTGTTTACGTTGACAAAGAAAATGAGCAGAGCGAAGGAACGGTAAGAGGCTATGCCTTTTGCCAGATTACTGAGGTCAGGAACGACCAATTGCTGCAAGATGCCAAGACACTATACATTGACGATATCTGTGTCGACGAAAATGCCCGTGGCAAGCATATCGGGAAGGCGTTATATGAGCATGTACGAGATTATGCATTATCCATAAACTGTCACAACATCACCTTAAATGTTTGGGAAGGAAACGGGCCGGCGTTAAGCTTCTATAAGAACATGGGTATGCAAGTGCAGAAAACCACAATGGAAGTCGTTTTTTAACTCCAATCAGAATATTATTCAAAAAAAAAGTGAAAATGTTCACGAATTAACAATAATATTATACCTTTGTGGTCGAGATAATGTTTTATCCTTAAATAATAACTTCAAACATGAAAAATGTACCTGTAATTAAAATTGGTATCGTGGCAGTTAGCCGCGACTGTTTCCCCGAGTCATTGGCTGTTAACCGTCGTAAGGCCGTTATCGCTGAGTATGAGAAGAAGTTTGGTAAGGAAGGCATCTACGAGTGTCCTATCTGCATCGTTGAGAGTGAGATTCACGCAAAGCAGGCTCTTGAGGACATCACGAAAGCTGGCTGTAACGCCCTCTGTGTTTATTTAGGCAATTTCGGACCAGAGATTTCTGAGACCATGCTGGCCGACTGGTTCCAGGGTCCCGCAATGTTCTGCGCTGCAGCTGAGGAGACTCAGAACGACCTGATCGACGGTCGTGGTGATGCTTACTGCGGAATGCTGAATGCAAGCCAGGCACTTTCTCTGCGCAAGACTCGTGCATATATTCCTGAGGAGCCTGTAGGCGACGCAGGTCAGTGTGCTGAGATGATTCACGAGTTCCTGCCTATCGCTCGTGCTATCGTTGGTCTGCAGAACCTGAAGATCATCAGCTTCGGTCCTCGTCCTAACAACTTCCTGGCTTGTAACGCTCCTATCCGCGCCCTCTATGATCTCGATGTTGAGATTGAGGAGAACTCAGAGCTTGACCTGCTCGAGGCTTTCCAGAAGCATCAGGGCGACCCACGTATCGACGATGTAGTGAAGGATATGGCTGCTGAGCTCGGTACAGGTAATAAGATTCCTTCTGTACTGCCTAAGCTTGCTCAGTATGAGCTGACGCTGACCGACTGGATCGAGGCTCACAAGGGCTCACGCCAGTTCGTGGCTATGGCCAACAAGTGCTGGCCTGCCTTCCAGACCATGTTCGGCTTCGTTCCCTGCTATGTCAACAGCCGTCTGACTGCTCGTGGTATTCCCGTAGCTTGTGAGGTTGACATCTATGGCGCACTGTCTGAGTACATTGGCACCTGCATCACCCAGGACGCTGTTACACTGCTCGACATCAACAACACCGTTCCTACCGACATGTACGAGGAGAGCATCAAGGGCAAGAAGTTCGCATGCGACACCTATACTGAGAAGGAAATCTTCATGGGCTTCCACTGCGGTAACACTGCTTCTACGAAGGTCTGCAACTGCCAGATGTGCTTCCAGCGCATTATGGCTCGCGCTCTGCCTGTTGAGGTTACTAACGGTACGCTCGAGGGTGACATCCAGCCAGGTCTGGCTACAGTTTATCGTCTGCAGTCAACAGCCGACACC
>CAMYVQ010000092.1 GCA_947302435.1 uncultured Prevotella sp.
TGCAGAACTGCGTCATCTTCAACGACCACTGCCACGACATCGTCTATAACAACGAGGGCCGTCGCAAGAACGCCATCTATGTGCGCCACGGCGAGAAGCTCGTCTTTGGTGAGAACAACGAGTTCGGACTCGTGCAGCAGGGCTTCGGCCTGAAGGTCGTGGAGATTGGCAAGGACGGCTACACCCTTGACGATGTGCTCGTCCACGATGCCCACTGTGAGGACAACACCCTGCAGTTGAAGCTTGCCATGATGAGTCCCGAGCAGGGATTCCCCATCGCCCTCGGCGTGATCCGCGACGTGGAGGCTCCCACCTACAACGAGGCTGTGCATGCCCAGCTCGCCGAGGTCTCGGCCCAGAAGAAGTACCACAACTTCGCTGAGCTTCTTGAAACCAACGACATTTGGGAGGTGAAATAAGGTGCTTCCACCGTTGATATTGGATTGTGTCGTGGTTGAACATCAACCATGTCTTCATTGAATATCAACGGCTACACCATTGAATATAAATGACGGTGTCATTCAACACGAATGGCACCGTCATTTATATTCAATGGTGGGAAGGGTCCCAAAAACTACTTACGAAGCACCTTCACCGTATGTACCGTACCGTTGCTCATACGCGTAGTTTTCAGCAACAGTCCCTTTGCATTTGAAGAAACGGAACGACCTTGCAAGTCGGTGTAGCTCTCGCCAACAGGAAGCCCCTGCATCCTGGCTGCATCCACACCTGCGGGATCGATATTGGTCTCATACCAGAATATCTCCGACTCATGGGTCTCGCCGCCGCCCGTATAGACACTCTGCACGCCAATCTTCTCGGCAAACTTCAAGTCGTCATAGAAGTAGAAGGCACTGCCCCCGTAGTAGAAATCATAGTCGATGTAGGTGTAGGGCACCACGGTCATGTCGTCCTTCACGTCCTTGTAGCGGTCGTTCTTGAAGGTATAGACTGCCTGCGCACCATGTTGCTCAAAGTAGATGCGATAGCCTAACTTTTCAGTGAGCAGGGGATCGCCGGTGACCGATTCCACGGGAATCTCCATCACCACTAATCCATAGCCGTCGTTGGGGTCTTGTGGGTTCACCATATAAGCCTGATAGTCGGTGATCTGCGGTGTGGCAGGTGTGGCAGCCACGTCAGGAATCTTCGTCAACTTGGCTCCGGCATAGAACTCATAGGGATTGATGACGGTGGCCGAACTGTTGAGCGTCAACAGGACACGCGAGCTATAGACACCCGTCGAGGCGTTGTAGGCAAAGGTGCCTTCGTCGAGCCATACCGGATTGGTGGTGGGATAGTTGGCGGCTGCGAAGTAGAAGTCATAGCCAATGCCGACAGAAGTCTTCAGCTCGCCGTAGTACTGTCCCGAAGCAAAGGTCAGTTCGCCGTCGGAAGTATCGCGTGTGCCTTTGATCCAGGCCATAGGCAGACTCTTGCACAGTCCCTGCACGTAGACCTCTCTGCCGCTGAAGCCCATGCGGACATTGTATTTCACAGGTTCCTGCAGCCAACTGCCGTCGTAGTCCTTGGTGATGCTGGTGGCTGTGAACAGGTATTCGGTGGTCTGTAATCCCTCTGGCGGTGTCACCACGTCGGGCTTCACGGGGTCTGGTTCGGGGATGTCGCCGTTCTTCAGGGTCAGCGCCACATCGGTGAGCAACTGGTAGGCATCGTTGTCGCCCGTGATACAGAAGATATAGAGGTCGGTCTGCAGGGTACCCGTACTGGCACTATAGTTGAACACAATATCACACTCTGAACCGTCATAGCCAATCATGTAGAGCTTCTTGCCACCGTATGATGCCACATACTGGCGCTTGGCAAAGGTCGCCTTGCTACCATTGACGGCACCCTTGATCCATGCTTTCGCACTATAGGCACAAAGTCCCTGAATATAGATATTGCTGCCCTTGAAGGCCACCTTCACCGTCTCTTTGACGTTCTCGAACTGTTCTTCGTTGTCGGGATTCACATTGCGGCATGTCAGGGTATAGTCCTTCACTTCAGCATCCTGTGGCACCACCACAAGGCCGTCCTCGCCGATGTCATCGCCACTACCGCTTTCCTGTTTCTCTTTCGATACTGTGGCCACTGAGAAATAGGCCCACGGATCGGCCTCCGTGGCACTGCTGTTGATCAGCAGGTGAATACCCTCATGAAGCTTGAACTCCTTTTTCTCCTCGTCGTAGTCGAAGAGTACGTCACACAGATTGCCTCCGCCGTCGACACCGCACATATACACAGTCTCTCCACCGTGTGTGGCCTTTCCCATGGACTGACCCGTCTGGAAAGTGACCGCATTGCCAGCGATGGTACCCTTTATCCAGGCGGCTCCGTTCAGCGGGTTTGGGAAGTTGAAGTAGACGTCGTTGCCGTCGATGGCAACCTCCATGGACTCTGTGTCGCTTTGGATGCCATACTGTGCTGAGTTCATGACGTAGTAGATGAACCAATTCTCTATCGTAATCGAAGACGGCGGTGCCGTTTGTGCGCTGACCGTCACGAAGACCGACATCAGCAAAGTCAGTAAAAATGAAATTGTCTTTCTCATCATAAATTATGAATTATGCATTATCTACAGTTTCTCTCCATAGCACAGGTCACCGCAGTCGCCGAAACCGGGCACGATGTATTTGTTTTCGTTCATTCCCGGATCGATGGCAGCGCACCAAATAGTACTGTCTTCGGGCAGGTTCTTCTTGACAAAGTCAATGCCTTCGGGGGCTGCAATCACGCAACACACGTGGATTTTCTTTGGCTTGCCCGTCTTCATCAAGGCTTCGATGCTTGCCACCATCGAGCCACCCGTAGCCAGCATGGGGTCGACAACTACGAGCGTTTTGCCCTTCACCGACGGCGAGGCCATATATTCCGTGTGGATGCCCACCTCGGTATGCTCGCGATTGGTGTACATGCGGTAGGCCGACACAAAGGCGTTCTCGGCCTTGTCGAACACGTTCAGATACCCCTGATGGAAGGGCAGGCCGGCACGCAGCACGGTGGCAATCACAAGGTCGTCTTTGGGCAGGGGTATATCAATAGTCCCCAATGGGGTGGTCACCGTCTTCGGCTTGTATTCCAATGTCTTCGACAGTTCGAAGGCCATCATCTCACCAATGCGCTCAATGTTGTGGCGGAACACCAAACGGTTCTTCTGGTGTGTCTTGTCGCGCAGTTCGGCCATATACTGGTTGATGACCGTGTTCTGCTCTGAGAAATTAATGATTTGCATAGTTGTATTTTTAAAAAGTTTTCTGCATTTTCTTGCAATACGGTTGCAAAATTAGCTTTTTTTTCTCACAAAGCCATATATTATGGCGAAAAAACGTTACAGGTACCGATTTTCCGTACCTGATTTGTTATGTCAGCCTTGCAAAAGTGTAAGGGTGACATTCTTTTTGTGGGAAAGAGAATCTAAAAAAAATTAAAACAAGGGGAATAATTATAAATATATAGTTTATGAATATGAATTATTTACTAACTTTGCAGTCGTAGAAAGACAGAATATCAACAATTCAATAAAAGCAAAGTAACAATGGCAAATTTAGATTTAACGAAGTATGGCATCACCGGTTCGAAGGTGATTGCCCACAATCCGTCGTATGAGTTCCTGTTTGAGGAAGAGACCAAGGCCGGTCTGACTGGCTTCGACAAGGGCGTGAACACTGAGCTGAACGCTGTCAACGTGATGACTGGTATCTACACCGGCCGTTCGCCTAAGGACAAGTACATCGTGAAGGATGCACAGAGCCAGGACAAAGTATGGTGGACTTCTGAGGAATACAAGAACGACAACCACCCCATGAGCGAGGAAGTCTGGAAGACCGTGAAGGAGATCGCCATCAAGGAGCTCTGCAACAAGGAGCTGTATGTAGTCGACGCTTTCTGCGGTGCCAACGAAGCTACCCGTCTGTGTGTGCGCTTCATCGTTGAGGTGGCCTGGCAGGCTCACTTCGTGAAGAACATGTTCATCCAGCCCACCGCTGAGGAACTGGAGAACTTCGAGCCTAACTTCGTTATCTATAACGCTTCTAAGGCAAAGGTTGAGAACTACAAGGAGCTGGGTCTGAACTCAGAGACTTGCGTAGCCTTCAACACCAGCAGCCGTGAGCAGGTAATCATCAACACTTGGTACGGTGGTGAGATGAAGAAGGGTATGTTCTCGATGATGA
>CAMYVQ010000093.1 GCA_947302435.1 uncultured Prevotella sp.
GGTTGTCGAAGCGGATGGCGCGGATGGCGCGTGCCGGGTCGCCCGTCTTGCAGGCTTGGGTGCAGGGGGCATCCTGGCACAGCAGGCAGCGGTTGGCCTCCTCGTAGATGTTCACCTTCCTTACCTTCATCCCTTTCAGCTTGCTCTGATTGTCGTCTAATGACTCGACGATGGACAGTGACATAGGCAAGCGTTTATTCGATATACTTCAAAATCAGGTCGGCAATCTCATCCTCCGTCTTGCCGTCCATTGAGATGACGAGGTCGTAATTGCGGGTGTCATAGCGAGAGGTGTTTGCGTATCGGTTGACATAGTTCTCACGCATCTTGTCAACCTTCTCAATCGTCTTTTTGGCTTCTTCGGGAGTGACGCCATCCTTCCTGACAACACGCTGGATGCGATGCTCCATAGATGCCTGAATAAAGACACTCAGGTGGTTGGGGATTTTGTCAAAGACATAGAAGCCACTACGTCCCGCGATGACGCATGATTCGTCGGCGGCGATGGCCTTCAGGATTTCCTTCTCTGTCTGGAACATCTCTTCGGAAGTCAGCAATTCAGGAGCTTGCCCCATCGACGAATGGTAGAACTTGGCGCTTGCCGTATCATCAAAGCCCATCTTCCGTTTGAAGTCACTCCACCAGTTCTGCTTCTGTCCTTTTAGTTTCTCGATTTCCTCCACTGTGAGGTTGTACTTTGCCTTCAAGCCCTCGATAACGGCTTTGTCGTAAAAAGGAACTCCCAGTTTTGCGGCTAACTTTTCACCTACGGTACGACCGCCACTACCAAGCTCGCGGTTAATAGTGATGACAAATTTCTCGTTCTTGTTCATTGTTTTAAGTTTTTGTTGGTTTTTAGGTCGTTTGGGATTTCGCGTTCTTTGCATTTGTGCGCCTGACAGGACTCGAACCTGCACGTCGTGAGACACCAGATCCTAAGTCTGGCGCGTCTACCAATTCCGCCACAGGCGCTTGACTTTCGTTTTGCGGCTGCAAAGGTACAATGTTTTTGCGGATTATGCAAATTATTGTATCAAAAGTTTGCGGGCGAACTCAATGAGTGTGTCTTCACCTTTCAGCACATCTGCCTGATTCAATTGCACGTTGTAGTCGGGGTCGATGCCGAACTCAACCGACCGTCGGTTGGCATCGTAACTGGGCACAGCCGAGAAGCGCACCACCCAGCCGTTGGGCAGCGAACTGGAGAAAGGCATGCCGGCACCGCCGCCGGTATGGTCGCCCACAATCTTCGCGTTGGGCATTGCCTTCATATACATGGTGAACTCGTTGGCGGCACTATAGACATGGCGGTTGGTGAGCACACAGACCCCCTTCTGCCAGCGGATGCCCGACGAAGGCTCTATATAGCGCGGCTCCATGTCGGAGAAGTCACTATGCCCCGTTCCCGTTTTGTGCTGTATATAGCCCACAAGGGTCTTCTCGTTGCAGAAACGGGCAGCCAGTTTCTCGGCTGTGGTGATCTCGCCGCCACCATTGTCGCGGATGTCGATGATAAGTCCCCGACACAACAGTATATGCGAGAACACCTCGTCGAGGTTGCCTTCACCAATGCCTGTGCTGAAACTCTCATAGCGCACATAGCCGATATTGTCATCAAGGATGCGATACCGCACCCCCGAGGCTATCTTGTAGTCGGTGCCCATATAGCGGCGCAGCAACGTGTCGCTGACATTGGCCGGGAACTTCTCGTACCAAGCCCAGTAGCGACCCAGGTCATGGGAGGCAGTCAGGTTGACATGGCCGTCACGCAATTCAGAAAGCATGTCGGAAAGCACCTCGAAGAGCTGAAGCGAGGACATGTCCTTGTCTACGCGAACCTTATATTTATGATACACCGCGTTCCAGTCGAGCCCTATTTCCTGCTGTTTGTAGTCCAAAAAACAATAATGCTCGTCAATAATCTTCCAAAGGGCCTCAAAATTGCCCTGGGGTGTATCGTCGAACTCCTTGACATCGACACACGATGCCAAGACAAACGACAACAGAAGCACAAACGTCGTGACAGGAGATAACAGTTTCATGGACGGTGGTTGATGAGTTGGAAGCGTTTGACAATGCCAATCATGACACTGTTGTTATAGACATGCTGTTTCAGGTGGTTGACACTGGCCTGCTGGAAATCGCCTATATAGCCGAGTGAGAGTGTCAGCGAACGGCTGACGGAGCACTGCATGCTGAACTGCTGGCGGAAGTTGGGAGCCGAGACGAACGTGGTGGGCACGATGTTGTGGTCGTAGTTGCCGAGAACGAACATCTCGTAGTAGGACTGTCCGTAGTTGGGGCTGAACATGATGCCTACCAGTGGCAGATCCAGCTCATAGCGAACCGCCCAGTGACGTTTCAGGAACGTGAACTGATAAGTGGCGATGCCCGAGGGCATCACGTTCAGCGAGAGACGCCCCTGTGCCGGATTGTTGGCATTGTTGCGCATGTTGTAGATGAAGCCCAGTCCCAGATTGGCCAACACACCGGCTTGCAGCTTCAGACTTCCGTCGAGGAACTGCCATCCGTGATACCGCCCCACAAAGAGGTTATAGGAACCTTCCAGCTCGCCCTCATTGCCGGCACGGTCTTCTGCCCATGACAGATGCAACTGATTCTGTATCAGTGTGGACCAAGTCGACCCGATACGCTGGCGTTCGCGCAGGGAGAGCATCGTGACACCGTTGCCACGGTACTTCTCTTGCGTAAGATAGGTGTCAAGGATATTCACGGAGCCGAAACCGATCTGGTAGCTCTGCGTGATGACATGCTGTCTTTCCGCACTTTCAGCCGGCTGTTGCGCCTTGGCACCGACAGGAAGGAGCAAGACAATGAACAATGCTCTCATGATCCGTCTGTTGCCCAAAAGATGCTTCATTTTATGCCTCATCATGCTTGTCTTCATGGTTATTCTTCGTCGGGGAAGAGGCGGAGCTGACCAGTCATCTCGTCGATGATCTGCTGCTCGCTCTTGCCGGCATCGGGATCGAGATCCTCCTCAATGTCGTCTGCACCTTCGGGGTCTTCTGGGCTTTCAGGCTCTTCGGGGAAGCGCACAGGCTCCAATTCCTCAATAGAGCCTATCTGCCACGTGGAGAGGCGCTTGCCCTTGGCCTTGAAGCCTTTCACGCCGATGAACTGTTCGGCATCGACATCTTCGCTGCCTCGGAACTCGTCGGCACCGCCGTAAGTCACCTTTACAAGCGGATAGACCACATCGGTGAGCAGCACCAACTTCGAGGCCACATTCTCGCCCAAGAAGTTCTGCTTGCGCTTGGTGGCCTCCATGAGGAAGCGTTTCATGTAAGGATAGCCCTGGTTGTCGGCATCGAAGAGCACCGCCGTCCACACCTTGTCGGGGTCAAATTTCTCAATACGCAGAATGTTCTCTTCGTAGTGGTTGTTCACGTCGAAGTTAGAAAGGTAGAAGTCGCCGTTTTGCAGCACGACGAGAATCTGGTCGTCGTCGAAGAACTCGCCTAAGAGCCGTCCGTGCTCGTCGTAGTTCAGGCGGTTCACGTCGGGGTCGTACCACACCTTGCGACCGCCTAATGTGGAGTGGCCGTGGCTCTTCAGTCCGATTTTGTGTACAGGCTTCTTCGTGAGCAGGTTGCCTTTCGAGGCGCGTCCCTTGATGAGCACGTCGGCAAACGAGCGTTCGAGGAAGATGCTCATGCGCGGATTGATGGCCTGCACCGAGGCATCGAGGGTAATCTTGATGACCTCGGCCTCGCCGTTCGGGTTGACGGTGAAGTACATGACCTTCGAGCCAGGCGTGCCCTGTGTCAAGTCGTACTCACGGTCGCGCGTGATGCCGGTGATGTTGAAGCGCTTGATGAAGCAAGCCCCCTTCTTGCCGTCGCGATAGACCACGTTGTAGATAGTGCGCTTGTCGCTCTTCTTGAACACGCCGAGCCACAGCACGT
>CAMYVQ010000094.1 GCA_947302435.1 uncultured Prevotella sp.
CATACCGCTCCGAGGTAGCATACAGACCGGCATATACATCCTTGAACTCCTGGTCGATCATGGTGTCCTTGAAGAAGAAGGCATCGATATTCTCCGACAGGTTCTTCTCATTGTCTATTCGGTCAAGATAATAGGGTATGCCGCCGAAGGCCATGTAGGCAACGGCCATTTCATAGCGGGACAGATGGAATCCTCGACTCTGGAAGTACATCTCACATTCCTTCAGCGTGAAAGGCAGCAACCTCATAGTTTCCGTAATTCGTCCATGCAGACCGCCGTAGTCCCGGATGACGTTATCAAGCATCCAACTGGTAGCGGAGCCGCATACAACAAGCACGACATTCCTTTGGCGGTCGGCCCATGAGTTCCAGAAATAGCCAAGTTCAGTGATCATTTCCGATGACTGAGGGCCTGCCAGCCAAGGCAGCTCGTCGAGGAAAACAACGCGACGCTCTGCGTCAACCCCTTCAAGATACTTTCTGAGCAGACGGAAAGCCTCACGCCAGTTGGCTGGCCGCGGCGTGTCTTCTGGCACACCAACATCTAAAAGACTCTCGTAAAAGTGTTCAAGCTGAATTTGCCTGTAGGTTTTCTCGTCTTTGTCCTTAATGTAGGAACCAATGGCGCGAAACACGATCTTATCCTTATACACTTCCTCAACCAGATAAGATTTGCCAACACGTCTGCGACCATAGATGGCCACGAACTCAGACTTTGGTGATTTCAGGAACTTCTCCAGTTTCCTGATTTCCTCGCTTCTGCCTATTATGCTCTTGTACACCATATACAACTAAATTTGATGGTGCAAAATTACAACTTTTCCGTCATATAAATAAGCAAAAATCAGCCATTTTTAAAAAAAACATCGAAAACGGCTGATTTTTACCAATATTGTTATTACCAACTTGATGGCAGCACGATATTGAGCCTTCTACTGATTTATGAGAATTCTTGTTGCCGACGATGAACAGGACATCTGTGAGATACTGCAATACAGACAAGGCGGCTATAGTGAATTTCTCCTCAAAAGATATTCTCGCCCATCGACCTCTTCACCACCTTTTCCTCTGGATCGTCGCTATCGTCAGACCCACAGGACACCAATGCAAGACCGAACGTGAGCATCATCGCTATACTCATCATTCCAAATAGAAATCTCTTTGTCATTTTTTCTATAGTTTTAATCTGTTACTATTCAAAATATACTGAACTGTGTCTGATACGCTATTCCCTACTGACCTGCCATTCCGTCAGAAAGACTGTTAGCCGATTTCATTCACGAACAGCTCTGCCTGGTCAAGGGTTTCGAGCTTTCCGACATCCATCAGCCTAAGGTCATCTGGCGCATAGCCATAGATGGGATGCTCGCGGCAAATGGACAGATAGAAGTCCATGATGCCGAACCTCTCGGGCCATCTTTCCATCAAAGGCAACAGCGAGGAGCTCATCTGATGAATACCGGCAAAAGCCAGCAAGCTGTAAGGTCCGCATCCCTGCTTCCTGAAGAAGGGACTAATCTGCACAGCGATGGCATTGACAGGAGCAGTATAGGACTCATCGAATGCCTCGCGCACCTCGGGATAAGGTGTACGCACCTCGCCAGTCTTCACATTCGTCCACCCCACCAGTCGCATATTCTCATCGAAAATAAGATAGCGCTGCGTCGGCCGGTCGCTCACGAGCAGTGTGGCCTCCCCCTTAAAGTGGGCTTCAAAGTCAGCGAGACGGGTATTGCTGAGAATATCGACGTTGTGAATGAGGAAATGGTCACTGTCCTGCAAGAAGGGAGCCGCATGGCGTATTCCCCCACCCGTTTCGAGCAGTCCCTCACGTTCGTCACTGAGACGGATGCGCACCCCGTGCATGGGGTGCTGAGCCACCCATTGCTCAATCTGGTCGGCAAAGTGATGGATGTTAATGACGATATCGTCATAACCCTCACTTACCAACTTTGTCAGTACATGCTCCAAAAGGGGCTTTCCGCCGATAGGCACCAGTGCCTTGGGCATGGTGTCGGTGAGCGGCTTCAGACGAGTGCCAAGACCCGCGGCAAATATCATGGCCTGTTTCATCGTGCTTCGAATGTTTGACTGATATGCTGCTCGCGGTGGCTGACACGTACCTCGATGCCGAACTTCTCGTGGATATGCTCGGCCAGATGCTGGGCCGAATAGACGGAACGGTGCTGTCCGCCGGTGCAGCCGAAGGAGAACATGAGGGAGGTGAAGCCGCGCTGCATGTAGCGTGCCACATGGGCATCGGCCAGTTTATAGACCGATTCAAGGAAAGTCAGTATCTCGCCATCGTCCTCCAAGAAGCGGATCACCGGCTCGTCGAGTCCCGTGAGTTTCTTATAAGGCTCGTATCGTCCGGGGTTGTGGGTCGAACGGCAGTCGAACACGTAACCGCCACCGTTGCCGCTCTCGTCTTCGGGGATGCCCTTTCCGTATGAGAAACTGAACACCTTCACCACTAACGGACCCTTGCCGTCGTATTTCGAGAAGGTGGCGGGGCCGTCCTTTGGATGTGCGTTGTAGGGGTTCAGGGCAGTGGTCTTGTAACCATCCGAACGGGTCTGCGCCACCACCTCAATCTGCTGATACTGCGGCAATTCCGTGAGCTGACGCAAAAGGCCGACCAGATAGGGATAGGGGAAGTCGTCGTTGGCCAACAGCTCCCTGAGATTCTGCATAGCCGGTGGGATGCTCTCTATGAAGTGCTGCTTGCGCTCGAAATAGCCACGGAAGCCGTATGCGCCCAATACCTGTAGCATGCGGAAGAACACGAAGAGGCGCAGGCGACGGTCGAAGACATCACGCTTGGGCATCTCGGCAAACTGCTTGGCAGCTTCGCAATACTCATCGATCAGCTCACGGCGCAGTCTGTCGGGATATTTGGCCGAGGCTTGCCAGAGGAAGGAAGCCAGGTCATAGTAGAACGGACCGCGACGACCGCCCTGAAAGTCGATAAACCACAAGCCCCCTAAGTTAGGGGGTTGGGGGTCTGAACAAGCATTCGCCCCCATACGTCCGTTCAGACCCCTGTCGCCCCCTAACTTAGGGGGCAAAATCACCATCACGTTTCTTGCCTGGAAATCCCTGTAGAGGAAACACTCGGCCTTCTCTGCCGTGAGATCCTTGGCCAACAGGCGAAAGTCGGCCTCGAGTTTCAGCTCGTGGAAATCGAGTTCGGTGGCTTTCAGGAAACAGTATTTGAAGTAGTTCAGGTCGAAGAGCACGCCTTCAACATTGAACTCAGGCTGCGGATAGCAGTGGGAGAAGTCGAGTCCGCGAGCTCCACGGAACTGCATGTTGGGCAGTTCGCGGATGGTGCGGCGCAGCAGTTCCTGCTCTTTCACCGTATAACGGCCACCAGCCTCACGTCCGCCACGAATGGCATCGAAGAGCGACTCCGTACCCAGATCAGTCTGTAGGTAGCGCAGTTCGTCGGCACTGACAGCCAGCACACGCGGCACGGGCAACTGCCGCTTGGTGAAATGACGGGCGAGATAGACAAAGGCATGGTTCTCGTCGCGACTGGTGCCTATGCAACCGATGACACTCCGGCCCTCGTCGTCGGTCATGCGGTAATAGGCACGATTACTGCCTGCACCGGGCAGCTTCTCGGTGTGGGAAGGCTCCTTTCCACACCACTCTCTGTATAGATTTAATAGCTGTTGCAATGTTTCTCTGTTGTTTTTGGGGCAAAATTACGAAAAAAAGAACAATAGACAAAATTTATCCAAAAAGATTTCTCACCAAAAGCCCTCATCCGACTCATTTAGAAACGATTAGCGAACAAACAGAATCGGCTGTCTCACGACAGCCGATTCCTCAAAAACAAACTACTTAAAAACTAATCTACTAAAACAAATCAAAAAAATATCTTTC
>CAMYVQ010000095.1 GCA_947302435.1 uncultured Prevotella sp.
TTGATTGTAAAGTTGACCTTGTTAGAGTGCGCGACAATATGAATAGTTTATTGCGACAAAGAATCGTAAGGGATGGAATATACGTTTGATATAGAAATAGCTCTTGACAGTCTTCAGAAAATTAAGACAATATTGGAACTTATTACAGAAAGGGCTAATGTTGTTAGAACTCCTGATGATTTTTTACGTTCTTCAGGTGGTATGATGCGTCTTGATGCCATCTGCATGAACCTAATAGCTCTTGGTGAAACAGTCAAGGGGTTGGATAAACAATCAAATGGTCAATTGCTGAAAAATTATCCGAATGTATATTGGAGAGGTGTGATGGGAATGCGTGATAAAATTTCGCATCACTATTTTGAAATCGACACTGATGTGGTCTTTCGAACCTTAGAAGAGGATATTCCAAAGATGAAGCCTGTTGTTGAAAAAATGATTATTGACCTAAGCAAAGGATAAATCTTCTATTTCCACAAGCCTTGTGGAGCGAAATTGGATGACGATGAACGAACTCACAAGAAATACTTGTTAGTTCGCGAGGAAAGTAATTATATCTGATTCCCTTTCATGGCACATTCCCTAAATAGACATGGCGGATGCCTTCGTCGAGGGCAATCTGGCGGGCGGCACGTAAGGTATGGACGGGAGTGGGTGGAAGATGCTGTAGGCGGTAACGGGGGAAGAAGCGGCTGAAATGAAGAGGGGTATCGGCAAGACTGTTGTCGACCATCCAGCGGCACATTCGGCGGATCATGCCCAAATCGTCGTTGACAGTGGGGATGATGAGGTTGGTGAGTTCTATCCATACGCTGGCATCGCGCATGGCGAGGATGGTGTCGAGCACTACGGAGAGACGACCACCACTGACCTTTTGGTAGATGTCATCGCTGAACGACTTCAGGTCGATATTAGCGGCATCAAGATAAGGCAACAGGTCGGCCAACGGTTCCGGGGAGACGTAGCCTGCCGTGACGAGGATGTTCCACAAGCCTTTTTCATGAGCCAGACGAGCCGTGTCAATGACGTATTCTATATAAGTGAGCGGTTCGGTGTAGGTGTAAGCTATGCCCGGACAATGATGCTGCAAGCAGAGGCTGACTGCCTGCTGGGGCATGAGGTCGTAGTGCTCCACCGCATCGGGAGCGGCCTGCGAGATGTCGTGGTTCTGACAGTTGAGACAACGGAAATTGCAACCCGTACAGGCAAGAGACAGGCAAGTGGTGCCGGGATGGAAGTGATAGAGCGGTTTTTTCTCAACGGGGTCAACGGCCAACGCGCAGGGCTTTGCATAGACCTCGCTGACGAGCACGCCGCCAACATTCCGGCGACTGCGGCACCGGCCTGTCTTGCCATTGGCCATACGGCAGCGATGCGGACAGAGCAGGCACTCCACCACTCCATCGTCTAACCGTTGATAATACCGACATTCCATCCCCCTACAGCACGTTCTACCTAAAATACAATGGCCTCATAAACGTAGAGTTCGGCATCACGCCAACCGTCCCATCCCAATCCAGCCTTGTCTTGCGAACAATGGCCTACGAACTCTTCTTTGGTCCAGTTCACTTCGTCGGCCACCTGCGGCAGGAAAGTGCCACTGCGGTAACCCTTTCGGATATAGATGCCATGACGGTGCAACTGGAACTCGTCCAAGCTATGAATGCGACGCATGGGGGTAAGGACGGAAATCTCAATATCGATGTCCTCCAGCTCCTCGCGGCCCAATGGCGGAAAGCGGGGGTCTTCAAAAGCGGCGGCACGCGCCATCTCTGCCACCAGCTCGTGCAACGGACTGTCCTCGCCGAAATGTCCGATGCAGCCACGCAAACGGCCTTTCCTATGAAGGGACACGAAAGCGCCGCATTTCTGAGCGAGCGAAGGGTGAAGGGCGGAGAGGGAAGAATCTGCATCGCAAATCCTATGATTCAACAATAAGTCCTGAATACTCTTGAAGGCAATGTCTTTCAGGATCTGTTTCTCCTCGTCGGACAGGACAAAACCGCTGTTCCTCATGATGGAAAAGGAGTGATAACCCACCACACGACTGGGGTCATGGTCGTCGATGTCGCCGGAGTTCTGATAGAGCAGATGACACACCTGACACCGCTGGTCGAGCATCAGCATCAGTGTAATGATGGGGAACTCACCGCAAGCACTCGTTGCCAGATTGCGTATGCCGCTATGGGCATTGGTTTCGAGGGCGGCAATGAACTGCTCCACATCACCGCTCTCAATGGTTTTCCCCGTCTTCGCATCCACCGCACAGGCCTCTCCATAAGAAGGATAGTGGGAGAAGTCGCTACTGATAATAAAAAGATGCTCGTCGGTGAAATACGGCTTCAATGCGTCTGCTATCCGCTTCAGTTTCTCAAAATCGTTGGTGGAAATGATGATGGGGACGATGGGCGGCACCTCTTTCAATCGTCTTTGCAAAAAGGGCAGCTGCACCTCTAAGCAATGTTCACGGTCGTGGGCTTCCGGGCGATAAGAGAACACACTGTCAGCTTCTATCAGTTGACGGGCCATCTCACGATCCACCTGCACGTTGCCCAATGGCGTGGCATAGTAATCGGCCTCGCTATTGACCGAAGCCCCGTTGAGCCACTCATGGTGACTGGGACCTAAAAGGAAGATGCGCTTGTAGTGACGTTCAGGGTCGAGCATCGCATAGGCCGAGGCAGCCACATTGCCTGAGAAATAATAGCCGGCATGGGGCACTATCAGTGCCGCCACAGGATCGTAACTTCCCTTCTTGTCATGGTGGGCCAATAGGCTGTCCACTTCATGGCCCAACAGCCGAGGGTCGCTCTCATAGAACCGCCCCACCTGTGTCGCTGGTCTTACAAGTGGCGCGGTCGTCTGTCCTTTACATGAATTTATTATGATCATCGTTAGGATTGCCAGAACAAGTCTGAAAAGCAACATAAGCCTGCTATAATGTGGCATAGTAGCTGTCGAGCAGTTCCTGTGCAGCAATGAAGCTGGTCTTCTGCCCGGCGAGGACTTCATGCTCGGCCTCGGCAAGCCGCTGCTGGATGAGGGGATTGTTGTAGAAGTTCAGACGCAGGTGCTCGTTGATGCTCTCATACATCCAGTACTTGGCCTGCTCGTTGCGGCGGTAGTCGAAGTAGCCGTTCTTCTTCACAAAGTCGATGTACTCGTAGATCATATCCCATATCTCCTTGATGCCCGTGCCATAGAAGCCGCTGTAGCAAAGCACCTTGGGCAGCCAACCGCTGTCGGGCTTGGGGAAGAAATGGAGGGCGTTGCGGAAGTTGGTGGCCGCCATGTGACAGCGGTCGACATTGTCGCCGTCGCACTTGTTGATGACGATGCCGTCGCTAATTTCCATGATGCCGCGCTTGATGCCCTGCAGTTCGTCGCCTGTGCCTGCCACTTGAATGAGCAGGAAGAAGTCGACCATGGAGTGGCAGGCCGTCTCGCTCTGCCCCACGCCGACGGTCTCCACGAAAATCTTATCGTAGCCGGCGGCCTCACAGAGGATGATGGTCTCACGCGTCTTACGGGCCACACCACCCAACGAGCCTGCCGAAGGGCTGGGACGGATGAACG
>CAMYVQ010000096.1 GCA_947302435.1 uncultured Prevotella sp.
TCTTTCATCCGGACTGTAGTTTTTCCCTTTTGGAGAGACTACAGTCCTTTTTTTGGCTACAGACGATTGACTGTATTCTATTGTAAGTTTTGTATCGAAATATTTGCTCGTTTTGTTGAATTAAACTATCTTTGCACCGAAAATTAATACTTATGCCAATAAAAACTCATAAACTATGAAAATTCTAAGATATGTAGTGTGGCTGTTGCCTCTTGTTTGGGGGCTGTCTGCCTGTGGTTCAGACGACGATGAAGAAGAAAAATCACAGGGACCAGTGAAATACCAGATAGCAACAGGGGAGACGCGCGACATAGGCCTGACCACTGTCACCCTACTGGGTACTGTTGACACACCTGCGTTATACTTTACAGAGGTAGGCATAGCCTATTGTCTTGAGAGTAACATGGATAATGTGATCCGTGTCAAGGCCACTGCCTTTGAACTTGGTGACAACAATCGCAGTTATTCGGTTAAAATCAGTGGCCTGCTTCCCGATACTACGTATGTCTATTTCGCCTACATGAAGGACAACAGTGGCATACTGTATTCAGCCAACGAGCGGTTGACCTTCCGCACCAAAAGCCCTGCGGGATTGCTGAAAACAGGTTCTATTGGGAATGTTACAAGTAACAGCGCCTCGTTCACTTGCCATATCAGCGACCAGAAGGTCTACGACGAATTGACGAAAAACAAACAGACACCGTTGTTCGGTGTCGCTTGGTCTACGGAAAAGAGCAGGCTGACTATTGTGGACGAGCAATTCATGGCTAACATGCGGTTCTTCTCTTTTGACGGCGGATTGGAAACCACTGTCAAGTTCAGCCGCCTGAACTCTTCCTCCACTTATTATTATCGCGCGTACATGAGCCTGAATGGGAAAATCTATCCCGATGCCGTCAAGAGTTTCGTCACTTTGGAGAATACGGAAGTTGATACTGGCAAAGTGCCTGAAGGCGTGGAGGCCGTCGACCTGGGCCTGCCCAGTGGTACGAAGTGGGCCAACATGAACATCGGTGCTGAAAAGCCCGAGGACTACGGCCTGTACTTCTCTTGGGGTGAGACCGTCGGGTATGAGCCAAACGAATCGGACGGCCATTCTTTCAACTGGCAGACCTACCAGCTGTGTGGCGGTACTTACGATAAGATGAAGAAGTACTGCACCAAAAAGGAAAACGGTGTGGTTGACAATATGATTGTCCTTGAATTGGAGGACGATGCCGCCCATGTCAACTGGGGTGGCGGCTGGCTGATGCCCACAAACGAGGAGATAGAGGAACTTTGCAACAATACGGTGTTTGAAAGAATGACGTTGAACGGTGTCTATGGCTGTAAGCTGACGAGCAAGACCAACGGCAATTACATTTTTCTGCCTGCTGCAGGCTGCCGTTTCATGGCGAGCATGTACGACCAAGATGAAATAGGTTTCTATTGGTCGGCTTCACTTTACGCCGACACGCCCTTCTGTGCGCATTACTTCGGTTTTGATATGCAGCGATCCTATGTGACCAGTCACACTCGTTACTACGGACTCACCATTCGGCCAGTGCTCGAAAAATAATGGTGCTTCCATAGGAAAGTAAGCCATGCAATGGACTGACCGCATCCGACAAGTGAAAATCCTTTTGGTAATCACGGCAATCCTGATTGCCGTGATTTCATTGTTGGTGTCGCATTATCTGGTGCGCGACTTGCAAGTGGAGGAGCATGGCAAGATGGAGGTCTGGGCACAAGCCATGGATGCTTTCAACAATGCTGACGAGACCACTGACCTTGCCTTGGTGATGAGTGTCATTGAAAGCAACAATACCATCCCTGTCATTGTGATGGACAAGGACGACAATGTCACCGACTGGCGGAACATCAAGGTGAGCGGCGACGACACGCTGGCTTTTCTGGCCGACTATGGCCGGCGGATGAAGAGGGCGGGCAACAGCATCGAGATAGAGCTGACGGGGACCTCCGACTGTCTCTATGTGTGCTATGACGAGTCTACGATGCTGAAACGACTCACCCAATGGCCCTACTGGCAACTGGGCATCGTGCTGATCTTTGCCATCGTGGCCGTTTTTGCCCTGCTCTCGTCGAAACGCGCCGAGCAGAACAAGGTGTGGGTCGGTCTGTCGAAGGAGACCGCCCATCAGTTGGGCACCCCCATCTCCTCGCTGATGGCATGGGTGGAGATCCTGAAAGAGAACTACCCGGAGGACGAGCTGATACCCGAGATGGAACAGGACGTGAAGCGGTTGGAACGCATTGCCGAACGCTTCTCAAAGATCGGTTCGCTACCAGAACCTGTCGATGCTTCGATGAACGAGGTGCTCGACCATGTCATTGCCTATATGGACAAGCGAACGTCGCAGAAAGTGACCATCAAAGGCCATTACCCCGATCATGAGGTCATTGTGAAGATGAATGCCTCGCTCTTCGAGTGGGTCATCGAGAACCTGTGCAAGAATGCCGTCGATGCCATGGAAGGCGGACAGGGGAAGATAGACCTGTGGCTGTTAGAGGAGGGCGACACCGTGGCCATCGAGGTGTCTGACAACGGCAAGGGTATCAAGAAATCGAACGTCGGCAATGTCTTCCGTCCCGGCTTCACCACGAAGAAGCGCGGCTGGGGCCTCGGCCTTTCTTTAGCCAAGCGCATCGTGGAGGAATACCACAAAGGCCATATATTCGTGAAAAGTTCGGAAGTGGGAAAAGGCACTACTTTCCGAATAGAGTTGCACACACGAGAATAAAGTGTGCTGTTTGAACTGTCGGGAATGTAAAAAAATATAAAATATAGTGGAGTTGCATTCAATTATCAAATAAAAATAAGTAACTTTGCACCCTAAAAAGTGAGTAAATGTGTAGTTTAGAGCAGTTTAAGATTGATTTGAAAGCCCTGACGGAAGACGTGATGTCTTTGGAATGGGAACTTGACGACCATTTTTTTTCTGCGCTGAGCGATGCTGAAATCAAAGGGGGCTCGTTGCATGTGTCGGGGTCTATACGCAAGACTGTCGGCTTTTTTGAGCTTCTGTTTGACATCAGCGGCACAGTACGCATTCCCTGCGACCGTTGTCTTGACGACATGGACCAGCCCATAGAGACGCAGTTGCGCATAGTGGCGAAGCTGATGCCGAAAGACCGAATGGGGGAGGGAAGCATGACTCCCGATGAGAATGACATTGTGATGGTGGACGAGAACGAGGGTGTTCTCGACACATCATGGTTCATTTATGAGACTGTAGCCTTGGCGGTACCCATCCAGCACGTTCATCAACCTGGCGATTGTAACGATGCTATGA
>CAMYVQ010000097.1 GCA_947302435.1 uncultured Prevotella sp.
CAATGCGCCAGTCGTATTTTCCATCGACAATATCCCTGACCTCGGTGTCGGCACGGTGCAATTCCATGTTTGTCAACTGTCCTAACTCCTTGGCAAGCCAGACGAGCCACTGAGCCACATGCTCGATGCTGGTAGCAGCGAGTCTGGCGAACTTGGTCATCAGGGCCTTGATGGCTGAGGATTCTTCATCATAGAAGTACGACCCATGATTGCCGCCACAACAGCCAGAGCCGGATTTCGCCCTATTTTTTTAATAATTTTTCCCGTTCTACCACAAATAGAACGGAATTTTTTACCTTTGCAGGTAGATTTTTGTCAAGATTTCTCATAGAACAGCACCCCGTCGGTAAAGGATATTCTGTAGAAAACACGTTCTCTTTGCAACTCACATGGTTCGGTTTTTCCACTCTTTATGGGAGAGTCTGAGGGCATTTTTCATGGGTTCTCTTATCATTTGTATTGAATGGTTCCGCCAGAATAGGAAGAGCCAGTTGCAGTTGTTTCTCACTCACGATGGAAACGAATACAGATTATATCCCTATCAAGTATGAATCACACTGCCATTCAACACGGATGACAACAAGAACAGATACGAACATCGGTGAGAACAATGATGAATGGCAGTGGAAAACAACTAAAATGGCCTGAAAAACACACATTTGGCCGATATGGGCAAATGTACAGATCCGTATTTTGCTTTTACACGAACGGGAGGCGATTGGCAGGCTTTCGGTGCAAGAATCAGGGGATTGTTTGTAAAAATTATTCATTTTTCGCAGCCGTAACAACTCTGCACCTGACGGTGGCATCAGCAAGCTGTTCCAGACGGGCAACCTCTTCTGTGAGCAGATCCGCAACTGAAGGACTGCAGCTGTTCCCCCATCACTTCCCGCATTACCTCAAACACATGTTCGCCTGTACAATGGCTGGTGTAGAACAGTGTTTCAGGATAGTTTGCTTTTAGTCTTTGAGCCAATGTTATAATTTCTTCCTCCGTCTCTTGACCGTCGAGCAGATGGAAGCCACCGACAACAGTATTTACTGGCCAGGGACAAGAGGAAAGAATGTTTTCGAGTCCGCTATGAGCGCAGCCAGTAAATAGCAGACCATCGACATATAGGGCCAATTCATGACGGAAATCGTCATGGATATAATTCCCATTGGCATCCTGCACATAGAGATTCTGATTCCCCCTGGGTATCGGATGAATCTGAGGGATATGGGCAATCACATGGATCCCTTCTGCTATCTCACAGGTCTGGTCTATCAAGACAAGTCTGTCATCGTCTATCTCCGGCCACTCTGTCGTAATGCTATGCAGATTCCCGACATGCCGTCGCCTACCCATAGCCTCTCATTCTTGCCTTGCAAGCGACCAGAGGTCGAGCGGCTTCGATTATCTGATAATACAGTCCACTTCATTTTGTTCGTAGCTGATTTCGTTCTCCTGGGCCGAATCTTTGATAGCATCTTCGTAGCCGGCCAATGCTGCAAAAGGTGCAAACTGGGCAGCGCGATTCCACATCGACATCTGAGGATGGCGTTTCGAGACGTGATGCGGTAAGTTGATTATATCGTCGTAGTCGTGTGTCATGCCTTATGTCCTCCTATCTGTTTGTTGCGTTCTTTAGCTGTGGCACCTTCCTCGAAGTTCAGACCTCTGAGGATGGCGTTCTTGCCAAAACGCTTTTTGATTCTCAGTTGTGCTTCCTGCATCCGGCGCTCCTTCTCAAGCTTTGCCTTTTCCTCCTGCTTCTGCTTTTCCAAAGCCTCGTAGTCTGTAAAGAGATCAAGTTGCTGAGGTGTATGATTCTGTTCCGCTGCCACCGATTCTGCTATCACGTAGTTTGTTACCAATGAAAGTCTCCGAACCAAAAGGTCAGGATTCACAATACGGTCATATAATTCAGCCGTAGCATCCATGATCAACCTTGATGATGAAGTTGGCTTATCGAAGTTGAATGTGCCGTGTGCATGTTTCGGCACCGCCTTACCGTAGTAGTTGGTAGTGATCTCGCCATGATACTTCTCGCGGATTTCAGGACGAGTCAGGCACTCAGCATCATAGCTGACGGTCAGCACCAACTGGTCTGTGACCAGCCGCTTCGCCACCAAGTCGAGTGCCATTCCTTCTGCCATCTCCTGTATCACTACACGGGCCTTTTTGAAGTTGTAAGGTTCCTGCAACACTTGTCCGCTACTGAACGAGTTGGTCTCAGGCCGATATGCTTTCACTGCCTCCATCGTACATGGTTCCCAGCCCCAGGCATGGTCTATCAGCAACTCTGCATTCACACCGAAAAGCCGATAAAGTGTTTCTTCGTTCTGCACGGACATTCGCGCCAGTTTTCCCATCGTGTCAACGCCATGCATCGCCAACTTCCCTGCAATGCCACGGCCCACTCGCCAGAACTTTGTTATCGGTCGATAATCCCATAGTTCACGGCGATACGACATTTCATCAAGTTCGGCTATACGCACACCGTCCTTGTCGGCTGGCATCTTTTTGGCAACAATATCCATCGCCACCTTGCAGAGATACATATTCGTGCCGATGCCAGCCGTTGCCGTGATGCCCGTCTGATTCATGACATCTCGAATCATCTTCATGGCCAACTCATACGCGGTCATCTTATAACTGCCAAGATAGGCCGTCACATCCATAATCACTTCATCGATAGAATAAACATGGATGTCCTCTGGTGCGATATACTTCAGATAAATTTTATAGATTTTTGAACTGACCTCAATATAATGTGCCATCTGCGGCGGAGCGGCGATGTAGTCAACGGCCCAGTCCGGATGTTGTTTCAACTCAATATCAGAAGTCGATTTGCCCGTCAACCTATGGGTCGGAGCCTTGCTCTGACGCTCGAAGTTCACCTCTCGCATCCGTTGAACGACTTCAAACAGCCGTGCTCGTCCACCGATGCCGTATGCTTTCAGGGATGGTGATACTGCCAGACAGATTGTCTTCTCAGTACGGCTTACATCTGCTACGACGAGGTTTGTGGTCAGCGGGTCAAGCCCTCTGTCCACACACTCCACTGAAG